>JAZNNL010000186.1:0-9870 GCA_045580245.1 Lachnospiraceae bacterium | reverse complement strand
GGCAGACTTGTATTTCTCATTATCGAGTTAATCAGAAAGAAACCCATTCCTCCCGAAAAAGAAGGTATGGTGCATTTTATCGGCCTGATTTTCTTTATGATACTGATGGTAGTAGTATTCTTTAATGATTTGGTGAATATTTTTGGATAAAAGGATGAAAAGCAACCGGGGCGTTGCTTTTCGTTTATATGAATATATGTGAAAAAATGTGTGCAGCAGGTAAGAGTACAGAAGAGGAAAGTACGTATGATTTGTAAGCAGTGTGGAGCTGAATATCAAAATAATTTGTTACAATGTCCTTATTGTCATTCTGAGAACCACAAAGAAGCAAAGAAACAGAAACGCATCATTTTGGAAAGTTATGACAAGGAAGCGGCTGCTATAAAGAAAGAAGCAGAAAAATATCCCGAAAAGACAGCCAATAAATACACAAAAATGATACTGGTGGTACTTGGCATAGCCATTGCTTTGGGAATACTGGCAATTGTGGGATATGGGTTTTTAGGAAAAGTGTTTTTTAAACTGGAAATGTCCGGCAATGAAAACCATATGGAAAAGCTGGAATCCTTTTTTGAAGAAGGAAATCCGGCTGCAATTTCTGCCTATATGGATGAAAAAGACCTTTATGCGTCCATATATGATAAATATAGTGAAATAGCCAATATATACGATTTTTTGCAGGATATGCAGGAATCGGAAGCACAGATAAAAGATATCGGTGGATTTGCAACCTTTAGCATGGAAGAAAAGAAGGAATGTGCGGATTCCTGGCTTGGATGGTATATCAAAGATGCCCATCAGGCGTTGATGCTGTCAAAGGAATACACGGAAGATAAAGTATTCAGGGGCAATGAAGAAATGATTTTGTCATTACAGGAGAATGTGTTGACAGAGTTACAGGAAACCGGATTTACCCGGGAAGAAATAGAAAGATTGTATGTAGAAGATGCGGAAAGTCTGATTGATTTGGAAGAGAGACTTTTCGAAATGCTGATGCAGTAGGCAGACAAAGGAGAAAAAAATGAAGTGTACATATTGCGGTGGGGAAGTATCCTCGCAAAGCATTCGTTGTCCGTTTTGCGGCAGGGAAAATCCGGAAGGCATTGCATTTCAGGAAGAAATTCGAAAGAAAATCGAAAGAAACAAGTTGTTGAAGCCCTTTTTGCTGAAGCAGAAAACGCCCGAACTTGTGCAGAAGATGTTAAGCAGAATCTGGCTGATCCTGTTGGGGGTTAACTGCATTTTGTTTGTTTTTTCCTTCCTGATTTTTATGTGGGGAGAAAATACGGGGCACAGAAATCCCAATCCCGGCAGCTTTGCCGAAAACTATGTGAACTGTTTCGATATTACCGGAAACTGGGAATATGAAGCCTTTTACGGTTATATGACGGAAATTATGAATGCACAGGTAACAGGTGAAGAAATTCCGGAATACAAGGTAGAATATCTGGTAGATTATGCGTATGATGTGATTGCAGAAGAGGCAGACTGCGAAAATGAAGAAGAGGAGCATATTCTGACAGTATATGCATTTTTTCAGGGATATCTGGGATTTGAAGAAAAAGACATGGTATTTCTGTTACCGGGAGAAGATGGAGCATATGATTACAAACCCGATGAAAAATTAAAAGATGCCGCCGTGCAGCTTGTTTGGGAGAAGTTGGAGGTGGCAAAATAATGATGGGATTACTTATATTTGCAGCTTTTGTATTTGGGTTTTATCATTTCTTTTACCAAAAGTGGAATTACATTGCAAAGTTTACCTTCAAAACGGTAATGATTTATGTCACAATGGGTGTCACGGTATTGATGATATTTGCGGTTATCGGTATGGCAAAGGACGCCGTTGAAGCAAGAAATGAAGATACCCCGGAATACAGACTGAGAAAAGTGCAGGCCGCAGAGGGGAATGCAGATTTAAAACAGTTGGCAGATTTAATGGTTCTCTACGAAGATTATGAACCTGAATTTGAATATGCCTGGGAACGTGTGACGATGAACGAAGTATTCAACCGGTATATACTGTTCTTATCAGCCAAAGAAGCCGGATTGGGTGATGCATATGAATCCATGGAAGCCTATTACAGGACAGAGCTTATTAAACTTTGCCAGTCGCCGGTATACGAGGAAAATATACCCTATGCGCAGGATTTCCTTAAGAGAGCAGGCTTACTTTTTGAATAATGCAAATGCGGTATCAAAAAAGTGGTAATACGTGGAATAGTTTTTGACTTATGATGTAAATACTATTATAATATACTATTATATTAAAAACAAAAGAGATATCATATACAATGCAGTGGTATCAGAACGGAGCGTAGGATGAAAAAACTGGAAGATTATGTAAGAAGCATACCGGATTTTCCGGAAGAAGGCATTATATTCAGGGATGTAACCAGTGTGTTACAGGATGCGGACGGTTTACGTCTGGCTATCGATACCATGCAGGAATTGGTTAAAGACTGGGAATATGATGTGGTTGTTGGCGCAGAATCCAGAGGTTTTATTTTTGGAACTCCCATTGCATACAATAATCATAAGCCCTTTGTACTCATCCGCAAAAAAGGAAAATTACCTTGTGAGACCATTGAAAAAGAGTATGAACTGGAATATGGTACTGCCACAATTGAGATGCATAAGGATTCTATCAAACCCGGACAGAAGGTACTGGTAGTAGACGATTTGATTGCTACCGGCGGAACCACGGAAGCTATGGTAAAGCTGATTGAAGAACTGGGTGGAGAAGTGACCGGTCTTGTGTTTTTAATGGAACTTGCGGGGTTAAAGGGCAGAGAAAGATTAAAAGGCTACCGCATGGAAGCTGCGATTACTTACGAAGGCAAATAAGTGGTGCAATAAAAAACAAGTTGCAAGGACATGAAGCTTATGACAGAAGAAAAGAGTAGCGTTGTTTTAGATAATAGCAGATTAACTGAATTAAAGGAGTTTATGGCGCCTGAGGAGTTGTATCAGGTGCTCATAAACCGTGTGCAGAAATATCATCCTTCCGATGATATTTCTTTGATTGAAAAAGCTTACGGTATAGCCAGTGAGGCGCATAAAAACCAGTTGCGTAAATCAGGGGAACCTTATATCATTCATCCGTTACATGTATCTATCGTGTTGGCAGATTTGGAAATGGATAAGGAAACCATTGTAGCAGGGCTTCTGCATGATGTGGTAGAGGATACCATTATGACGGAAGAAGAAATTGCGCAGGAATTTGGTATGGAAGTAGCCCAGTTGGTAGACGGTGTTACCAAACTGGAAAATATCCCTCTTAGCAGTGGAACCGGTTCCGAAAGTGATGCCAGACTGGAAATGCAGGCTGAAAATTTGCGTAAGATGTTCTTAGCCATGGCAAAGGATATCCGTGTCATTATGATTAAACTGGCGGACCGTCTGCACAATATGCGTACCCTGAAATATCAGAAGCCGGAAAGCCAGCAGAGAATAGCCAAAGAAACTATAGAAGTGTATTCGCCTATTGCATCCAGGCTGGGTATTTCCAAAATCAAAGTAGAATTGGATGATTTGTCCTTAAAATATCTGGAACCGGAAGCCTATTACGATTTGGTAGACAAGATTGCCATCCGTAAGAGTGCCAGGGAAGAATATATAGCAAGTATTGTAAAAGAAGTCAGTGCCCATATTCATAATGCGGGCATTAAAGCGGAAATTGACGGTCGTGTGAAGCACTTCTTCAGTATCTACAAAAAGATGAAGAACCAGAACAAGACCTTAGACCAGATTTATGACCTGTTTGCGGTTCGTATTATTGTAGACAGTGTAAAAGACTGTTACGCCGCCCTGGGGGTTATCCATGAAATGTATAAACCCATTCCCGGACGCTTTAAAGATTATATTGCGATGCCCAAGGTCAATATGTACCAGTCCCTGCATACCACATTGATTGGTACTTCCGGGCAGCCCTTTGAAATACAGATTCGTACTTTTGATATGCACAAGGCTGCAGAGTACGGTATCGCTGCACACTGGAAGTACAAAGAAGCTTCCGACGGCAAGAAAGCCGCTGCCCAGGAAGAAGAGAAGTTAACATGGCTTCGTCAGATTCTGGAATGGCAGAGAGATACTTCTGACAACAGGGAATTTATGAATCTGTTGAAAAACGATTTGGATTTATTCTCTGACAATGTATATTGTTTTACACCAAGTGGCGATGTAAAGAACTTGCCCGCAGGCTCGACACCCATAGATTTTGCTTACAGCATTCACAGTGCGGTGGGCAACAAGATGGTTGGTGCCAGAGTCAACGGTAAGTTAGTAAATATTGATTACGAAATCAAAAACGGCGACCGTATCGAGATTATAACGTCCCAGAACTCCAAGGGTCCCAGCCGTGACTGGCTCAATGTGGTAAAGAGTACACAGGCCAAGAATAAAATTAACCAGTGGTTTAAGAACGAATTCAAAGAAGACAATATTGTCAAAGGCAAGGAAATGTTACTGGCCTATTGTAAGACCAGAGGTATTATACCTTCCGACCTGTTAAAAACAGAGTATATGGAGAACATCCAGCGTAAGTACGGCTTCCAAAGCTGGGATGCCGTATTGGCAGCCATTGGACACGGCGCTTTAAAAGAAGGACAGATTGTCAATAAGTTACAGGAATACTATGACAGGGACCACAAGAAGGAAATGACAAACGAGGAAGTACTGGCAGCGATTGCAGAAAATACACCTGCCGCAAAACCGGTATCCATGAAGTCAAAAAGCGGTATCACTGTCAAAGGCATTACGGATGTATCGGTCAGATTTTCCAAGTGTTGTTCCCCTGTACCTGGCGACGAAATCGTGGGCTTTGTCACCAGAGGCCGCGGCATTTCCATTCACAGAACGGATTGCGTCAATGTGCTCAATCTGCCTGAAATGGAACGTTCCAGACTGATTGAAGCTGACTGGCAGGCTCCGGAAACAGGAATGGCTGAGAAGTACTTTGCGGAAATTGTGATTTATGCAAATAACCGAAACGGACTTCTTGCGGATATTTCCCGTGCCCTTACGGAGAAGGATATTGATATTATATCCATGAATACCCGTACCAATAAACAGGGTGTTGCAACCCTGACAACTTCCTTTGAAATCAGTGGAAGGGAAGAGTTAAACAGAGTGATTGATAAGATTATATCGATAGAAAGTGTAATCGATATTGAAAGGACGAGAGGCTAATGGCAGATTTAAAAATCGGTCGTATGACAGTAGGAATGTATGGCACTAACTGTTATCTGGTATACAGAGAAGGTGGCAAGCAGGTTATCATCATTGATCCCCCTGACGCAGGTGCCAAAATCTATGAAAAAGTAAAAGCACTGGGATTTGAAACCTTCCATATTCTGTTAACCCACGGTCATTTTGACCATATTATGGGTGCCAACGAATTAAGAGAATGTGCCGGTTGCAAAATCTTTTGCATGGATTCCGAACCCAGACTCTGCGAAGATACCAGACTGAATGTATCTGCCCAGATAGGACATCCCTATGCGGTGAAAGCGGACGAGTACTTTACACGTGACACCAAATTCACTTTGGGTGATGTGGAAATCGAAGTATTTGCAACCCCCGGTCACACTGCCGACAGCTGTTGCTACTATTTTGCAGAAGCAGGCTTTATGGTTTGCGGTGATACTATTTTTGAAGAATCCGTGGGCCGTACCGATTTACCTACCGGTAGCGGAAGTCAGCTGGATAAATCTGTGAGAGAAAAGATTTTTACCTTACCGGATTCTACGGTACTTTATCCGGGACATGGCGACAGTACTACAGTGGAGCATGAGAAGCAGTATAATCCGTTTTTTTAGGAATCCTGTTGTAAGAGAATAGGTGGTGCAGGATGGATGATAATAGAATTTTTCATGGCAGTAATGTGATTGTAACAGAGCCCCAAATTGTAATTAATGGTCACTATAAAGATTTTGGCTACGGCTTTTATTGTACGAACATTGAGAAGCAGGCAAAACGTTGGGCATTAACAAAGCGTGGTGCATCTGTGGTCAATACATATATTTATAAACCTAATGCAGAGTTAAATATGTGTATTTTCCCGGAGATGACGGAAGAATGGTTACAATTTGTAGTTGATTGTCGGCGAGGTATTGAACATAATTATGATGTTGTAGAAGGACCCATGGCCGATGATCAGATTTGGGATTATGTGGAAGATTATATGGCAGGAAATATTAGCAAAACTGCGTTCTGGGAATTGGTTAAATTTAAATACCCCACGCATCAGATTGTTTTCTGCACAGAGACCGCACTTGATACGCTACATTTTGAAGGGAGTGAGACATTATGACAAATATGTACTTTCCCGATGAAGAAATAAGGAAAAATGATCTGTATTTTGTCTGTTATATGATTGAGCGTGTGGCAAGAAAAATCAAACAGAAGAATCGTTATGTAGTAAATACGATTGGAAAAGAAGAATTAAAACATTTGCTTAGTGTAGCTAATGTGTTACATGCTGAGAATCCATTGGATGTTGAGGAGGAATGGATTGCGGAATATGCGTTGGCACAGGGGGATTTTGATATTACAAATGTAAATAGGGAATTAGTAAAAATGATTCCCAGTGCAATCCAGATGGGTAAAGTGTATCAGAGGCTAATTTCAGATACCATGCAACCACAAGAAGATTTTGCAGACGGTATATTACGAATTTATAATGACGATATCTGTCATGTGATAGATAATTATAATTGTAGTGCTTATTATGAACCGTCTTATGTGATAGCAAGAGCATATCATGCAGGTGGATTTTAATATGAAAAAGATATTTTTGTGGAGTGGTATTCTGGGCGTTTTGCTTGTAGTAGTGATAGGAAGTGTTAGATTATTCAAGTTGAATAAGTTGGATGACTGGATTGGGGCGTATTGCGAGAAGAACATCCTATTTTTAGCGTAGAGGAGGACGAGATTGTAGGAGTCTTTTTTGAAAAGGTAAAGTAGTAATGAGAAAAGAAAATAGTCTATGGAAAATGAATTCTGTAGGCTATTTTCTTTTTTTTTTTTTTGTGAAAAATATTATTAAATAAAAAACATAATATTTTGCTATTGACAATAGTGTGCGACGCACAGTATAATGTAATACACAAGGAACATATAATAATAAAGCAACTATTTAAGAAAGTAACAAAGCAAAAACAAATGCCAAAGAGCAGAAGAGAGGAAATATGGGAGAAATCAATGAAATCTTACAATCCCTGACCCAGGAACTGAGGCGTGGAACCATTGTATTAAGCGTATTGAGTCAGCTAGAAAGGCCGCAGTATGGTTACACATTGGTAAAAAGTCTGGAGGACAAAGGCGTTAGAGTGGATACCAACACTTTGTATCCGTTACTCAGGAGACTGGAGAAACAGGAAATCTTAGCCAGTGAGTGGGATACGGATGAAAACAAACCCCGTAAGTATTACAAGCGTACAGCTTTCGGGGATGCAGTATATCATAGTCTGGCAGAACAGTGGAAGGAAATGTCCGACTGTATGCAGAAGTTATTGGAGGAGAAAAAATGAGTCAGAACAAACAAAATGAAATGATTGAAAGATATTTATATGATGTAACAAGAAGATTGCCGGAAAAGCAGAGAGCAGATATTGAAGAAGAGCTGCGTACCTTGATTGAAGATATGCTGGATGAATATGAAGGGAATGGCAGAGAAGAAAGTGAAAATATCAAAGCAGTTTTGGAAGAACTGGGCGATCCTGCTAAACTGGCTTTAAAGTACTGTGAAGGAGAAGACCATTTAATTGGGGGCACCTATTATCATATGTATTGTCAGGTGTTAAAAATTGTATTGATATGCGTGGGCGTAGGTGTGGGTATTTCCACAATTGTAAGCTTTTTTGTCACTGCCGGAAGTCAGGGCGCAGATGTGATGGCAGAAAGTGTGAAGAATGGATTTATCAATTTTTCCACAATTCCGGGTGCACTGTTACAGGCATTTGCATGTGTAACACTGGTATTTTTCCTTATGGAAAGAAATCAGGTGAAATTAAACGGAGCAGAAAATGCATGGAGTATCAGTAACCTGCCTCCCGTACCTTCTAAAAAGGCAGTGATTTCAAAAGGAGACAGCATTGTAGGTATCGTATTCGGTATTTTGTTTATGATATTATTTATCTTTGCACCGGAGTTTGCAGGTGCATGGATTACTAACGTAACTACAGGGAAAATGGTTGCAATATCTGTATTTAATCTGGCTATTTGGAACAGAATTTTGCCTCTTTTGCTTCTCAGCTTTGCTTTAGGAATCGTGGATGATTTGGTGAAATTAATTGTAGGTTGTTACAATCTGACTGTTATGTATGTCAGCATGTTCTGTAGTATTGTAAGCCTGATTGTTACAGTATATTTGTTTAAGGCCTATGACCTTTTTAACCCTAACTTCGTGGAAGAACTTTCTTTGCATACAGGGAAGACTTTTGATGCAAAAGGTGATATACTTACTTACTGGAATACCGGTATGGCGGGTATGCAGGTAGAAGACTGGTTTTTGGCACTTATTGTTCTGATTACCCTTATTGACCTGGCAGTTACCGTATACCGTACATTACGCTACGGATACAGAGGAAATAAATAATGTTTGCAGTAAAGATAAATGAACCGAAATTTGAATATGATATCCATTCTATCGTAAAAGCTTTTTATCCGGAAGAAAACGTAAAAGTACTGACATCGGAAACCGCAGAGGATAAGAAGGCAGAGCTTTCAAAAGATGTGAGGATGACAGTGGAACTGACCGAGGCAGGTGCTGAATTGGTGTTGGAAGATAGCAAATACAATTGGCATATTGCATCTGACAGGCCGGAAGCAACCGATAAAAAAGCCTACAAAGATACCTTTAAACGCTTTTTATACACTTCTTTGTCAGAACAGACCGGTAAAAAACTGCCTTGGGGGAATCTGACCGGTATCCGTCCTACTAAGATTGCTATGGGACTTTTAGAAGAGGGAAAGAGTGACGAAGATATTTTACAGTTCATGGAAAACGCTCACTATGTCAGCAAAGAAAAAGCGGAGTTAAGTGTAGATATTGCAAAAAGAGAAAAGAAGCTTTTGTCCAATATTCATTATGAAGAGGGATATAGCCTCTATATCGGAATTCCTTTTTGTCCTACCACATGCCTGTATTGTTCTTTTACCTCATATCCTATTTGCAAATTCAGAGACAGGGTAGAAGAATATATTGACTGTCTGATAAAAGAGATGGCGTTTACCAAAGAAGCCTGCAAGGACAAAATTTTAGACAGTGTTTACATTGGTGGCGGTACACCTACCACATTGGAAGCAGACCAGTTGGACAGACTGCTTACGGCACTGAAAGAAAACTTTGATTTTTCTACAGTACAGGAGTTTACGGTGGAAGCAGGTCGTGCAGACAGCATCACCAAAGAAAAACTGGAAGTATTAAAGAAACATCAGGTTGGACGTATCAGCATCAACCCTCAGACCATGAAGCAGGAAACCCTGCATATGATTGGCAGACAGGCAAGTGTGGAGCAGGTAAGGGAAGCCTACAAGCTGGCAAGAGAAGTGGGGGACTTTAATATCAACATGGATATTATTTTGGGGCTGCCCGGAGAAGATGAAACAGACGTGCAGCATACCATTGACGAGATTGTAGCAATGGAGCCGGATTCTTTAACCGTACATTCCCTGGCAATCAAACGCGCTTCCAAACTGTCCCAGTGGATTGTTGAAAACGGTGTGTCCACCCTGCGCAACACAGACAAAACCATGGAAATTGCGGCAGAAGGCGCAAAGAAGTTAAACATGCACCCCTATTATCTGTACCGCCAGAAAAATATCGCTGGGAATCTGGAAAACGTCGGGTATGCCAAGAAGGGGCAT
>JAZNNL010000185.1:0-12871 GCA_045580245.1 Lachnospiraceae bacterium | reverse complement strand
GCAGATATAAACAACGGCACCAGAAGGGGCACCATGGCTTTTGCTTTTTTAAATATATTACCGCTTTCAAAGTCAGCGCCTCTGGCCAACTGTGCCTTCATAATCTTGTCAGTTTCTTCCATAAGAATCGGAATGAAACGCAGCGCTATGGACATCATCATAGCGATTTCATGCACCGGTAATTTGAGTAGTTTTAACGGACTCATGGCTTTTTCCATACCGTCCGTCAGGTTATTGGGTGTGGTGGTCAGCGTCATAATGGACGAACCGATTAAAAGCATCGCTAACCGGATTACCATAAATACCGCAACTTTTATACCTTCTTTGGTAATTTGTAATTTCCAAAGGGTAAACACCACTTCACCGGGCGTCAAAAACAGGTTAAATACTACTGTAATCATTAATAGAAACAGTATGGAGCGCATACCTTTTACCATAAATTTAAAAGGTACTTTGGACAGTTTAATTGCTATAAACAAAAACACTGCCGCTACAATGTATCCCCAACCTCTGTTAAAGCAAAACAGGGATATGATAAAAATCACAGTACCGGCCAGCTTTACGCGCGGGTCCAGTCTGTGGATGACGGAATCCGTCTGATAATATTGTCCTAACGTAATATCTTTAAGCATATGTCTCCTCGTTTTACAAAAGCACTTTGGATATTTCTTCACAGGCCTCGTCTATGGTTGTGGCATTCTCGTCCACACCAAGTCCTGCCGCTTTTAATCTATGCATAATATAGGTAACCTGCGGTGCCGCAAGTCCTATACTTTCCAGTTCCTTGTAATGTTTAAATACTTCTCCCGGTACATCATCATACATGATTTCACCATGGTTCATAACCAGAATACGGTCTACATATTCTGCCACGTCTTCCATGCTGTGGGAAACCAGGATAATGGTGATGCCGCTTTCTTCCCTCAGCTTTTTAATCTGATCTAAGATTTCCTCCCTGCCCTTAGGGTCAAGACCCGCAGTAGGTTCGTCCAGAATCAGTACTTCCGGCTTCATGGCCAGCACGCCGGCTATTGCTACCCTTCTTTTTTGCCCGCCGGACAAATCAAAGGGAGACTGGTAAAAGCATTCTTCCGGAAGCCCAACTTTACGTAACGCTTCATAAGCACGCAGTTCTACTTCCTTTTTGGATAATCCCAAATTTTTGGGGCCAAAGCAGACATCCGAAAATACATCCGTTTCAAACAACTGATGCTCCGGATACTGGAATACAAGTCCGACTTTGCTGCGAAGCTCCTTACGGTTATAATCTTCGTCATCGATATCCTGTCCATTGAAATAGATACTACCGGTGGTTGCTTTTAACAAACCGTTTAAATGTTGTACCAGAGTGGATTTACCGGAACCGGTGTGACCGATAAGTCCGATAAATTCTCCGTCCTGTATGACTAAATTAATATCATTCAATGCTTTGACGGAAAGGGTGGTATCTCCGCCATACACATGATTGACATGATCCAATATAATTGACATGGCTTACCCCTTTCTCTTTTTATAATAGTCCATCACTTCTTTGGTAAATTCATCAATACTTAATATACCGTCAGGTAATGAAATGCCTTTCTTTTGCAATTCGTATGCCAATAAAGTTACCTGGGGGACATCCAGTCTGAGGTCTTTTAATTCTTCTACCTTGGAAAAAATCTCTTTCGGGGTGCCTTGCATGGCAATCTTTCCTTCGTCCATAACAAAGACTTTGTCTGCATGAATGATTTCTTCCATATAATGTGTAATCAGGATAACTGTCACATTTTCTACATCATTGAGTGCTCTGATGGCACGGATTACATCTTTTCTGCCGTTGGGGTCTAACATGGCAGTAGGTTCATCCAAAACAATACATTTGGGATGCATGGCAAGGACGCCTGCAATGGATACTCTCTGCTTCTGACCGCCGGAAAGTTTGTTGGGAGAATACTTACGAAACTCATACATACCCACTGCTTTCAGGCTTTCTTCTACACGCTCCCATATTTCTTTAGTCGGGATTCCCATGTTTTCCGGTCCGAACCCTACATCTTCTTCCACAACCTGGCCGATAATCTGGTTGTCGGGATTCTGGAATACCATACCTGCAGTCTGTCTGATGTTCCAGATTTCCTCTTCATCCTGCGTATCTCTTCCATCCACCCAGATGGTGCCTTCGGTGGGACTTAGAATGGCATTCATATGTTTTGCAAGAGTAGACTTACCGGAACCGTTATGACCCAAAATGGCAATAAAGTCTCCCTGTTTGATATCCAGTGTTACATCATCCACCGCACGGTTGATACCTTCCACGTTTCCGTCTTCGTCCCGTCTGATATATTCAAAAACCAGTTTATCTGTTTTGATAATGCCCATATTATCCTTGCCTTTCATGGCGGAATGCTGTTTCTGAGATTGTTTCCGCGTGCTTTCTATTTTACTAGAAAACAACGGGAAATACAACCATTTTACAAAATCACTGTCAGATGGTACACTGGAAAGGGATTTATGGCAAACCCAGACATTCTGTTGTTTCCGATTATATACAATGTGAGGTTATTAATAATATGAAAAATATATCACCAAATCAAAAAGCAAGCTTATTAAAATTTATTTTGATACTGGCACTGGTCATTGTAGGTTTTGCGCTATTTATCAGAACCTTTACTTCCGGCGGAGAAACCCTTTCGGAATATGCACAAAACAATCCCGGACAGGCATCGGGTACGGATTTAGAAGGGGAAGCATCGTCTGCCCCTTACGTAAGCCCTTTGCCTACATCTGAGTTGACACCCTCTCCGGAGCCAACGCCTGCAGTCAGCCCCACACCGGAACCTGTTTATGCACATCCGGACCGGGTAACCTATAAAGATTCCTTTTACTATGAACCACTGACCGAAGAACGCATTGCCTATATTACCGGCATATCCTATCCGGCAGAAGGAACAGATGTCATCAGCTACGATGAATTACGTTACGTCCACATTTTGCACTATGATTTTAACGGAACTGTTACCGAAGGGGAATTGATTTGTAACGATGCCATTGCACGGGATTTTGTTGAAATTTTTTATGAACTGTATGTAGCGGAATACCGGATTGAAAAGGTCACTTTAATTGAAAACTATGGTGGTGATGATACGGCATCCATGTTGGATAACAACACTTCCTGCTTTAATTTCCGCCCTGTGGATGGTACCGACAATTTATCCAAGCATGCATACGGTTTAGCCATTGATATTAATCCGTTTTATAACCCCTACGTAACATATACAGGTGACGGCGGACAAAATGTATCTCCGGAAGGTAGTGAAATCTACGCCGACCGCTCACAGGAATTTCCTTACAAAATTGATACCGATGACCTTTGTTATCAACTATTTATTGAGCATGGATTTATTTGGGGCGGTAACTGGAATTCCTGCAAAGATTACCAGCACTTCCAGAAAACTATTGAATAATGTTTTTTCTACACCGGAATCCTGCCCCAGAACTTTTCCGTTGAACATCCGGTGTAATCTTCCGATAACAGAAACAAAGCCGACACGCTCCCGCATGCCGGCTTTTCTTATTGATATCTTATAATTTGAATACTGCCATACTTTCGTCCATCTTATCTGCGATTTCCTTTAACTGCTCTGCTCTCATGGAGATATCGCTAACCGCATTGGTAATCTCTGTAATGGATGCGGAAGTTTCCTGGGTACTTGCAGCATTTTCTTCTGCAATCGCTGTCAGGTTCTGTACAGTATCTACTACGCTGACTCTGGACTCATCCATATTTTCTGTCTTTTCGTTAATTCTTTCAATTGCTTCGATAGAGGATTCGATACCCTTCATTACTTCCTGGAAGCACTTATCAGTCTTAACCATATTTGCACTCTGCTTGTCCATAATATCTTTTACCATATTCATGTTTTCTACGGACTTATCAGAATCTGCAATTAAGGAAGAAATAATTTCATCAATCTGCTGTGCGGACTGGTTAGACTGGTCAGCCAGCTTCTGAATCTGGGATGCAACAACTGCAAATCCGCGTCCCTGTTCTCCTGCTCTTGCAGCTTCAATAGATGCATTTAAGGATAACAGGTTGGTTTCTTCTGCGATAGAAGTAATTAATTCTGTTGCTTCTCTAATCTTCTGAGCGGACTGGTTCGTCATATTGGTCTGCTCTGCCACAAGTCCGATAGAATTCTTAGCTTCTTCATTGATTCTATGCAGCTCATGCAATGTATCGAAAGCTTCCTGGCCCAACTGGTGCATTGTTTTTGCACTATCGTTCATGGCTTCGGTTTCTTTTGCGGTCTGTTCTACCATATCACCCATATGGATAACGTGGTCTGTTGCATTCTGGGTTTCTTCAGCCTGACTGGAAGCACCCTGTGCCACTTCTCCGACTGCAATTTCTACCTGACTGATGGTTTCTGCGGTTTCTTCCATACGCTCCTGTAAATAAGCAGCCGCCAGGTTTAATTCTTCACTCTGGGTCTTAATAACACCAATGGTAGTGGAAAGTTCACTCTTTAACTTCATAATTGCTCTGGAAATGGTACCGATTTCGTCTTTTCTCTTAACGATCTTCTTATCCAGTTCCACATCCAGATGTCCCTGTGCAACCTTCTCCAGTGCACCGGTTCCTTTATGTAATGCCTTAACCAGTTTACTGGTTATAATATAAACCAGTACAATTGCAAATACGGCACTGATGATAACTAACATAATAATCAGTGTTACAATACTGGAAATCTGAGCCATTGCCTCTGCTCTGGGCATACCGACGAAAATCATACCGATTGCTTTTTCACCTGCATTGTCGAAGACAGGCAGATAATAGCCGTAATAAGTTTCCCCGTAAACATCGATATTGTCAGAGAAATAATCCTGGGCATTATCCAATACGATTTTTTTAACGGTATCATTTTCTCTGGTACCAACCATAGGATTACCGGTAGGTCCGAGAATCGTAGTAGCGTATCTAATATTCTTAAAGCAGATACTGACATCCATATTGGTTGCTTCTTTAATACTGTCAACAAACTTCGGTGTTCTGCTAAAGTCCAGATCGCCCTTTACTAAATGGGAGAATTTATCAAACTCAAACTCCGACTCAGGATATGCATAGATAATGGTATTCCGTATGGAAATTGCAGTACTGCGCAAACCTGTTTCAATCGCATCCGCAACAACGTCATTCAACTTCTGACGGCTTAATAATACAATGATAATACCCATTATAATAAGGGGTCCGATTGCAACAAGTGTAATCTTAGATTTGATTTTCATAATATAACCCTCCACCTAAATAGTGATGTTTATATTATAGTATATTTTGAATAATTTTTCCACTAAAATATTGCTTTTTATGAAAAAATTTTACAATTTTTTGCAAACTATCAAAAAACTGTAGCAGATGCAAAAAGAACCGGCTAAATCATTGCCGGTTCTTTTAATGTACATCTCTTTTTTAAATTATACCAGTTCCAGAACAACTTCCAGAGCACCATCACCTTTACGCTGACCGATCTTGATGATTCTGGTGTAACCACCCTTACGGCTTTCATACTTAGGTGCGATTTCGTCGAACAGTTTTGCAACCATATCAACTTCTTTGGTATTTTTCTTCTTGCCTGCATTTTCAGCAGGAACTTCTGTTACAGGGCACAGAACTTTTAACATCTGACGACGAGCGTGCAGTCTGGAAGGCATATCCTTCTTGATTTCCTTTTCTACTTCGTCATAAACGGTAACGGTTACACCGTTTTCGATTCTTAAAATCTTACCGTCTTTGTCACGATGAGTTTCGGAAAGAACCTTGCCGGTTTCCTTATCAACGATCTGCTTTACTCTCTTACCGTCTTTGTCTTTACGTGCAACCTTTGCGGTAACCTTTACGGTTTCGAAGTTGTCTTTTTCAGCTACTGCCAGTGCAATAAGACCTTCTGCAATCTTGCGAACTTCTTTTGCTCTTGCTTCGGTAGTTACGATCTTACCGTTGTTTAATAATGCGGTTACCTGATTTCTTAATAATGCTTTTCTCTGGCTGCTGGTACTGCCAAGTTTTCTGTACTTTGCCATTGTTTTAATTCCTTTCTCATTTCATGGTACATCCGGCCACGCTCTTTGGACTTACATACCGAATGCTGTTAATAGCCACTCATGATATACACCTGCACACACATTGGATTTACTGCAAGTATATTTCACCGTTTAGTCTTCGCTGGGATTCAGCTGCAGACCTAATTCTTTTAACTTTGCTAACACTTCTTCCAAAGACTTGCGACCAAGGTTACGAACCTTCATCATGTCTTCGGGAGTTCTGTTAATCAATTCTTCAACAGTGTTGATACCTGCTCTCTTCAAGCAGTTGTAGGAACGAACGGACAATTCCAGTTCGTCAATACTCATTTCGAGTACTTTTTCTTTTTCATCGTCTTCTTTTTCTACCATAACTTCTGCAGTTTTAGCATTTTCGGATAAATCAATGAAAAGGCTTAAGTGTTCGCTGAGTACTTTTGCAGCCAAACTTACGGCTTCGTCGGGAACCAAAGTTCCGTTGGTATACACATCCAGTGTAAGCTTGTCGTAGTCTGTAATCTGACCTACACGGGTATTTTCTACTGTTACATTGACTCTTTCAACCGGTGTATAGATGGAGTCGATTGCGATTACGCCGATGGGCAGATCGTCATTTTTGTTCTTATCTGCACTTACGTAACCTCTGCCCTTGGTAATGGTTAATTCCATGTATAACTTGGTATCCTTGCCACCGCTTAAAGTAGCAATTACCAAATCCGGATTGAGGATTTCTATGTCTGCGTCAGCCTGAATGTCAGAAGCTCTTACAACGCCTTCACCTTCAAACTCAATGTATGCGGTTTTCGGCTCATTTGTCTCGCTGCTGTTCTTGATAGCAAGGCTCTTGATATTCATAATAATTTCAGTTACGTCTTCTTTTACACCGGGGATAGAACTGAATTCGTGTAATACGCCTTCAATCTTAACCTGGCTTACTGCTGCACCGGGTAAAGAAGATAACATGATTCTTCTTAAAGAGTTACCAAGAGTAATTCCGTAACCTCTTTCCAAAGGTTCCACTACAAACTTGCCATACTTTTTGTCTTCAGAAATTTCAGCAACCTCAATATTTGGTCTTTCAAAATCAAACACTGCAAATACCCTCCTTTACGAACTATTTTAATTACGGCTTATTTAGAATATAATTCGACGATAAGCATTTCATTTACAGGAACATCAATCTGTTCTCTGGTAGGAAGTGCTTTTACAGTTCCCTTAAGACCTTCGATATCAGAATCCATCCATTCAGGAACAAGTCTGCCTGCGGTTACTTCAACGATATCTTTGTATCTCTGTAAAGATTTAGACTGTTCTCTGATTTCGATTACATCGCCAGCCTTAATTAAGTAAGAAGGTACTTTGATGCACTTACCGTTAACCAATACATGCTTGTGGCCAACGATCTGTCTTGCTTCTCTTCTGGTTCTTGCAAAGCCCATTCTGAAGATAACGCTGTCCAGTCTTCTTTCCAGGATAACCATCAGGTTTTCACCGGTCATACCTTTCATTCTGTCAGCTTTTTCATAGTAATTTCTGAAGGGTTTTTCTAATACGCCATAGATGAATTTAGCTTTCTGCTTCTCTCTTAACTGAAGACCATACTCGCTCATCTTCTTACCTGCTCTTGCGCTGGTTCTGTTAGACTTCTTGTCATAGCCTAAGTATTGAGGTTCTAAACCTAAACTTCTGCATCTTTTCAGTACGGGTACTCTATTTACTGCCATTTTTATATTTCCTTTCTGTGAGGCTTTGCCTCTGACTATTGTTTACAGCCGGACATTATGCCACGGCTTTCTTCCAACTTGTTACATGGGGGTCACAATTAAACACGACGTCTCTTAGGAGGACGGCATCCATTGTGAGGTACGGGAGTTACGTCGCGGATGCTGGTAACTTCCAGACCACATGCCTGAAGGGCACGAATTGCTGCTTCACGTCCTGAACCGGGACCCTTTACAAATACATCTACAGTCTTTAATCCGTGGATTAAAGCAGCCTTGGTTGCAGTTTCTGCTGCCATCTGTGCTGCATAGGGAGTAGATTTCCTTGAACCTCTAAATCCAAGACCACCAGCACTTGCCCAGCTTAATGCATTACCTTCGGTATCAGTTAATGTAACGATGGTATTGTTAAAGGATGACTGGATATGTGCCTGTCCACGTTCAACGTTTTTCTTTACGCGTCTTTTAGCGACTTTCTTATTAGCTGTTACTTTCTTAGCCATTTTAAACTAACCTACTTTCTCAAAATTGTTTGCAGTTTCACAATATAATTGTTGTTACGTTACTTATTTCTTCTTATTAGCAACGGTACGCTTAGGTCCCTTACGGGTTCTAGCGTTAGTTTTGGTCTTCTGACCACGAACGGGAAGACCCTTACGATGACGAACACCACGATAGCATCCGATTTCCTGTAATCTCTTGATGTTTAAAGCGATTTCTCTTCTTAAATCACCTTCTACAGCAACATCGAGACTTTCGATTGCTTCGCTGATTTTCTTTACTTCATCGTCTGTCAGTTCTCTGACACGAGTATCAGGATTTACACCTGCTTCTGCCAGGATTCTGTTGGAAGTTGCTCTACCGATACCATAGATATAGGTTAAGCCAATCTCCACACGTTTTTCTCTAGGTAAGTCAACACCTGCGATACGAGCCATTTACGTTTCCTCCATTTTCTTTACATTTCCGCTCTGCGGAAATTATTCACGCCAGTGTACGTCTGGTCTTTGCTCTCTGTTTCAGAGGCTGTACACTTATGCGTCCCTGCCCTTTGGACAGGTATTCGTTACTAAGTTGATTGGGGCTTTCACCCAACCGGAAGTGTCCGATCTTTCCAACACGGTTATTTCGCATTGGTATCAACAAGTAATCTCCGTAAGCTCTTCCATTATATATAAATTACAACCTTCCGCATTATGCAGTATCCGTCAAAATCCCGAACACACAAAAAGAGCGGAAAGTCATACTTTCAGCCGCATACAATAATGGGACAAGAACTCACATACTTGATTTTAAATCAAGTTGGTGATTATCCTTGTCTCTGTTTGTGTTTCGGATTCTCACAGATTACTCTGATACTTCCTTTTCTTTTAATGATTTTGCACTTTTCGCAAATCGGTTTTACTGATGATCTAACCTTCACGTTAAACCCTCCTTTCAAAAAAGACCGTTTTACATTATAGCATGTAGTTTTTGTGTTTACAAGTGTTTTTTCTGTTTTTCTTTGACTTTTTTTAGATTTCTTTCAGTTTTATGTATCACAGGGACTAAATGCCCTGTGAACCGCTTCTTCTATGCCTTACTTATCTCTCCAGATAATGCGTCCCTTGGATAAATCATAGGGAGAAAGTTCTAAGGTTACCTTGTCTCCGGGCAGGATACGGATAAAGTTCTGTCTTAATTTACCACTGATATGTGCCAGTACCTTATGTCCGTTTTCCAGTTCTACCTGAAACATGGTGTTGGGTAATTTTTCAATAACGGTTCCTTCGATTTCAATTACATCTGCTTTAGACATCTGTTACCTCCTTGCATGATAAACACTTTTATTGCTCTTTTTATTTCCTCATTACGGACGGGCTGCTTATTTTTAAGCCTTTCCCTGAGGTCTTCATCACAGCCTTTTAAAACAGGCTGGATATGCCTTTTATTTTTCTTTTTGGGACGTTCTAACGGTTTGAATCTGCCATCGGATACATAAACATATTCCGTATCCTCGTCCACTATTATATAAACCGTACCTTTATCGTGTCCGGCTTTGGAAAATGCCAGTCTTCCTATCATAGAATCTTACCCCGTTTCTATTAATAAAGCGTCAGGATTTCCGGCTCACCATCCGTAATCAGTATGGTGTTTTCATAATGAGCAGATAAGGAACCATCCTCTGTGACAACTGTCCAGTCGTCATCCAGCCATTCCACATCAGCCCTGCCCATATTAATCATGGGTTCAATTGCCAGTGTCATTCCTGCCTGAAGTTTCATACCCCTTCTCTTTTGTGCGAAGTTGGGGATTTGGGGATCCTCATGCAGAGCTGTACCGATACCATGTCCTACCAGGTCCCTTACAATACCGTACCCAAACTGTGAAACATATGCATCAATGGCATTGGAAATATCATGTAAATGATTTCCGGCCTTTGCCATTTTTATTCCTTCAAAAAAGCTCTGGCGGGTTACTTCTATTAATTTCTGTGCTTCGGGACTAATCTGTCCTACCGCATGGGTTCTGGCTGCATCAGAATGATATCCTTTGTAAATCAGACCTGCATCCAAACTGATGATGTCGCCTTCCTGCAAAATTCTCTTCTTATTGGGAATACCATGTACCACTTCATCGTTGACGGAAGTACAAATGGATGCCGGATACCCGTTATAATTCTTAAAATTGGGAATACATCCCATTTTACGGATCAGAGTATCTCCCAAAATATCAATATCTAATGTAGACATTCCGGGCTTAATTGCATGTTCCAATTCCTTGTGAACCTGGGCAAGCAGCCTGCAGGACTCTCTCATCAGTTCAATTTCTCTGGCAGATTTAATCGTTACAGCCATCTCTCTCTCCTTCGCCGCTATAGCGACTCTCTTCATTCCTTTAAGACTGTTTTAATCCTTCCCCGTATGCCGGGGATAAAAAGTTTCAACGCAGACACGCTCTCGCTCCACGAGAAACGTAACGTTTCCCAAGGGTCTGTTTATGAATACTTTTTATCCCCTCCATCCGAGCAAAGTGATTAAAACAGTTCTTATTCGTCATACTAACCTAAAATCTCTACGATAGAATTGAATACATCCTTCATATCTACGGTACCGTCTACGGACTTCAGAACTCCTTTAGCGGTGTAGAAATCGATTAACGGCTGGGTCTGCTCATGGTATACATTCAGTCTGTTCTTTACGGTTTCAGGCTTATCATCATCACGAAGAATCAGTTCCTGACCGCACTTGTCACAGATGCCTTCTGTTTTGGGGGGAATGTGTACAATGTGGTAAGTACCGCCACAGCCAACGCATGCACGTCTGCCGGACATTCTGTTGATGATGTTTTCATCGGGAACATCCACGTTGATAGCGTAATCAATCTTATCATTTAATTCAGTCAGTGCCTTATCCAGAACTTCTGCCTGGGGAATGGTTCTGGGGAATCCATCCAGTACATAACCGTTAGCGCAGTCAGCCTGTGCTACTCTGTCAAGAAGAATCTTTACGGTCAGTTCATCGGGAACCAAAAGACCCTGATCCATATATTTCTTTGCTTCCATACCCAGTTCTGTGCCGTTCTTGATATTTGCTCTGAAAATATCACCGGTAGAAATGTGAGGAATCTGATATTTATCGGCAATCATCTTTGCCTGTGTTCCTTTACCTGCGCCGGGTGCGCCTAACATAATAATCTTCATGTTTCTTCCTCCAGACCTTTTTAATATTATACATTGGTTCATATAGGCATCAAATGCCTAACATTTATATTTTACCGTTAATTTCTTTCGTTTGCAACCTATGTTTTAAAAAAAGAATTTAAAGAATTAAAAATATCCGGAAAGTCACCTTCCCGGATATTTTATTTGCCTTAGGCAATTAATCATTCAAAAAGCCTTTGTAATTACGTACCAGCATCTGTGATTCAATCTGCTTCACTGTTTCAAGCACAACGCTTACAATAATGATTAAGCTTGTTCCGCCAAAGGAAATGGTTGCTCCGAATACGCCGTTAAAGATAAACGGAAGTATTGCGATAATAGTTAATCCAATTGCACCGATAAAGATAATATAATTTAATACCTTTGTCAGATAATCACTGGTAGGCTTACCGGGTCTGATACCCGGAATAAATCCGCCCTGCTTCTTCATATTGTCCGCTACCATCAAAGGATTGAAGGTAATGGATGTATAGAAGTAAGCAAAGAAAACTAACAGTACGATGTATACCAGCATACCAATCGTATAAACAGGCTGCTTAATATTACACCAGTTTGATGAATCCATGCACTTCAGTACTTCTCCCCAGAAGCCGGTTGCTTCAATCTTCATAAAAGAGCAAATCAAAATGGGGAACTGTAAAATGGACTGTGCAAAAATAACAGGGATAACGCCGGAGGTATTTACCTTTAACGGAATGTTGGAAGACTGACCTCCCATCATCTTTCTACCCTGCACCTTCTGTGCATACTGTACAGGAATTTTGCGGACACCACCATTTAAGATGATAACCAGTACCACCATTAAAATGATAATTGCAAAAATAACTACAATAGCTAAAATACCTGCTGCAAAGCTGCCTTTTGCAAACTGAGGAGTTACAAACTGTGCAAACAGATTTGCAAGGTCTTTAGGCAGACGGGAAATGATATTAATTACCAATACGATGGAAATACCGTTTCCGACACCCTTTTCAGTGATTCTCTCACCAATCCACATAAGGAATGCACTACCTGCTGTCATTGCAACGATTGCAGTAATCATATTTAAGGGGCTTGCATCAACCAATAACTGGTCTCTGAATCCAACAGTCATTGCAGTAGCCTGAATCAGCGCCAATGCTACCGTTACATATCTGCTGATAGTAGCAATCTTTTTACGTCCATCTTCTCCGTCCTTCTGCATTTCTTCCAATTTGGGAATAGCAATGGTAAGAAGCTGGATAATAATGGATGATGTAATATAAGGGTTAATACCCAGTGCCAAAACAGACATCTGTTCAAGGGAACCACCGGTAATTGCATCCACAAAACCGAGTGCTCCGCCTAACTGGCTCATTATGCTTGCAATAAAGTCTCTGTTAATACCCGGCACGGGCAGCTGTGATCC
>JAZNNL010000184.1:0-8889 GCA_045580245.1 Lachnospiraceae bacterium | reverse complement strand
CAGCGAATCCGAGTGTTACCCGGCAAAGCTTGCCCATGGACATGTGACATGGTTAATCAAACAGAATGTACCTTTTATCTTCTACCCTGCTATTTTCTACGAGCGTGATGAAGTAACCGGTGCAAACAACCACTACAACTGCCCCATCGTTACTTCTTACTCAGAAAACATTAAAAATAATGTGGAAGAAATCGGCCGCGGTGAAGTAATTTTCCGAAATCCCTTTATGTCCTTTAGGGATACCGACACCATTTCTTCTGCACTGATAAAAGAATTTACCGAAATTCCTTCCTCCGAAATTAGGGAAGCTGTTTTGGCTGCATGGGAAGAACAGGAAAAGGCCCGTGAAGATGTACGCAAAAAAGGGGAAGAAACCCTTGCGTGGATGAAAGAAAGCGGCAAGCGCGGTATTGTTCTGGCAGGTCGCCCTTACCATGTAGACCCGGAAATCAACCACGGTATTCCGGAACTGATTACCTCTTATGACATTGCCGTATTAACAGAGGATTCTATTTCCCATTTAGGTACACCGGAACGTCCTTTGATTGTTTCCGACCAGTGGATGTACCATTCCCGCTTGTACGCAGCGGCAAGCTATGTAAAAACCGTAGACAATCTGGATTTAATCCAGTTAAACTCCTTCGGTTGCGGTCTGGATGCGGTTACCACCGACCAGGTAAATGATATCCTCTCCGGCTCCGACAAGATTTATACCTGCTTAAAAATTGATGAGGTCAATAACTTAGGTGCGGCACGTATCCGTATCCGTTCCTTGCTCTCCGCTCTCCGCGTCAGAGAAAAGCAAAACAAAGAGAGAACCATCCGTTCTTCCGCAATTAACAAAGTTGTGTTTACAAAGGAAATGCGAAAGAACTATACCATCCTCTGCCCCCAGATGTCACCCATTCATTTTGACCTTTTACAGCCTGCATTCTCTGCTTGCGGCTACAATTTCGTAGTCCTTGATAATGACAATAAGCACTCTGTGGATGTGGGACTGAAATATGTAAATAACGATGCCTGCTACCCCTCTTTATTGGTAGTCGGCCAGATTATGGAAGCACTGCTTTCCGGCAAATATGATTTAAACAAAACAGCAATCATTATGACCCAGACCGGTGGTGGATGCCGTGCAACCAACTACGTTGGATTTATCCGCCGTGCGCTGGCAAAAGCCGATATGGCACAGATACCTGTTATCTCTTTAAACTTAGGCGGTATCGAATCTAATCCCGGCTTCCACATCAACGCGGAACTGGGTGTCCGTGCTGCATGTGCAGCTGTTTTCGGCGACATTTTCATGCGTTGTGTATACCGTATGCGCCCTTATGAAGTGGAAAAAGGCAGTGTCAATGCCCTTCATCAAAAGTGGTTAAAGGTAACTCAGGACTTTGTTAGTGCCAAACATATCAACTTACTGAAGTTTGGTAAGATTTGCAGACAAATTATTAAAGAATTCGATGCCATTCCCATTCATGAAGATTTAAAGAAACCCAGAGTTGGTATTGTAGGTGAAATTCTGGTGAAGTTCTCTCCTGCCGGAAACAATTATCTGGTAGAACTTTTAGAGTCCGAAGGTGCTGAAGCTGTTATGCCGGACTTACTTGATTTTATGCTCTACTGCTTCTACAACCAGATTTATAAGGCAGAACACTTAGGCATGAGTAAAAAGTCTGCACGTCTTGCTTCCTTAGGAATTTGGGCATTAGAAAAAGTACGCGGTGCAGCCGCAAAAGAATTTAAGAAGAGTAAACATTTCACCCCTCCTGCCAATATTTATGATTTGGTAGAATATGCAAAACCCATCGTATCCATCGGTAACCAGACCGGTGAAGGATGGTTCTTAACCGGTGAAATGATTGAATTGATTCACAGTGGTGCGCCCAATATTGTATGTTGCCAGCCTTTCGCCTGTCTGCCCAACCATGTAGTTGGTAAAGGTGTTATTAAAGAGCTGCGCAGACAGTACCCTGAATCCAATATCGTGGCAATTGACTACGACCCCGGTGCAAGTGAAGTAAACCAGTTGAACCGTATTAAGTTGATGTTGTCCACTGCGGTGAAGAATCTGAAGTAAAAGGATACTTTCTCACCTACAGAAAATATAATCACTAAATTATATGTAACATACATAAGAAAACTCCAATGTTTTGAGGATTCGCTCCCGCTCCCGGAAAGCGCAGCGGCACATAAGGTTGTAAAGAACACAACCTAAGTGCCGACGTTTCCCAAGGGTCTCAAAACATTGGAGTTTTGTTTTTTGTTAGTTAATAAACTTAGTGACTATATTTTCTTTTGTTTTTCTAATCTTCTTTTGCTTCGGATTTTCACCGCAAGGGATTTGTAATATCTTTTCGTGTGCATAGATAAAAGTTTATTTGTTTGAAATTTTACCAATCCCCCATTTGACCAGAAATAATCCGCCTGCAATGACTGCTACTTTTATCAGGGTAACTGCTAATGTCGTGACAATGAGCGGAACAACCTGCTCCCTGGGCATAGTGGTGTAAATAGATATAATATCATTTTTTACCCACATATAAATGATAAATATGATCCCCATGATAAAAGCGACAATTCTCCACGGTTCTTTTTTCTTATTGTTTTCGTTGTTCATTGTGTTCTCCTGAATTCAAATTACATTTGTTTATTATCTTTTCAATTGATAATCAGCTTATGCATGTGTTATTTCTTGTTATTTCTTGTTATTTCTTGCTATTTCTTGTTATTTTCTTGCTCTTTTTGTTCTTGCTTGCTTTTGTTGTTTCATGCTCTGTTTGCTCTTTTTGACCTCTTTGTTCTTTTTGCTACTTTGCTCTTTTGGGCCTCTTTGCTCTTTTGGGCCTCTTTGCTCACTAAAATTACAGATTTGCAATTTAGTATGCACAAATTCTTTAATTTTATCATTTTCGCGATAACATACATTCGTATATATGATTATTCTGCTCACTATTCAAACAAATCTGACATTCGGTGTGCACACATTCATTAAAAAGTGCTATTTTTTGCACATCAAATCACAAAAACCTTTATCAAGTGTGCAAATCACATTGATTCCCCCTTCACATAGAATGCATAAATCAACATTGAGAGCGTTAATCACATTTAAGTACGCAAATTTCATTGCGTGTGCAAAACACATGCATCACAGCCTTAAATACCTGCTTCTTCTGCTTCTGGTTTCTTTTTTAAGAAGTAAAGGACAATGGTTCCTGCAATTAATACTATGGTCACCCAGATACTTCCTTCCAGACCGAAATCGCCACCGTTTAACAGCTCTTTTCCCTCATAAGCGGTAGTTGTTAAAACAGAACTATCCAAGTTCATACCGCTTACTTTAATACCAAAGAAATTACCCTGTACAAAGTTCCAGATACTGTGGAATGCACCGATACCCCAAATATTGCCTCTGCGGATAAAGTATACAGATGCAAAAATACCGAATAACACCAGATTGATAAAGGAAAGTACTGTAATGCCGCTATTCATCAGATGCAGTGCCGCGAATATAAGGGAATTTGCAATGATGGCTGCATATACCGGATATCTTCTGGCATAGGATACACAAAAATATCCTCTACAAATTACTTCTTCCGCCATACCCTGAATCATAAAGCCTACAAAGAATGCAATCAACATTCCAATGGATACATTAGGATTGAACCCTTCAATTTTTAATCCACCGCTTACAACACCCAATAATACTGCTAAGGAAAATACCGCAAAACCTGCCACCAGACCAATAAGGTATTCTTTAATCATTCCTTTTTTTACAAATCCCATGGTGGACATTTTACGTTTCTGAATCAATTTACAGAACAGGCAAACAACCAGAATCATCATGATTTCCGCAATCAACGAAATCACTAGCATTGATTCCATATTCATAATGGCCTGAGATGCTTCCATTGCCAGTTGCACATCGTTATTTATAATTGCCTGCATATAATCTGTCTTAGTAAACAGCAATATGAATTCTACCGGAAATAAAATAATCATCATAGCAATATTTGATACAAAGAATACTGCTACAAATATCAGTATTTCCAGTGCCCAGTTTAACCCTTTTTGCGCTTTTGCAGCGTCTGTTACCATCTTCGGTTTTGCAAACAAATCTCTATTCATCTTTTGATCTCCTTTTTTATATACGCTTCTGTATTAAAATGTTTTTCGGATATTTTATCTACCAGATACTTATTTCTCGTTTTCTTACCAGTAAATAGGAAACTGCTACCAACAGCACTGTTACGGCTACTGCCCCTAAAATCAATATTGCAGCAGGGGATGTAAACAATGCCACAAAGAAATCACCAATGGCCATTAACCAGGGATTTTGGGCATCAACGGCTTTTCCTACCATCTGCATAATCAGTCCCATAGACATAAACAGCACCCAGACTAACATAAATATTTTCTGACGGAACTTTACATACAATGCGCCCAGCAGCATATTAATAACAAATCCAATTAATATGGTTAACGCAATGGTTCTTACATCAAAGAAAAAGAATGTTAAATTCATTTCACAGGGGATGCCTGCATAACAAACTTTTTCTATTACGGTTTCCAGCCATGCAATCAGTAAGATTTCTGCTGCATATACCAGATAGGTTCCGAAATTTAAAACACCGTATGAGAGAAAAAATTCTTTACGGGTTCTGCCCATACCTACCATCATATCAAAGCATCTTCCGAAATCCGTCATGCCTGTAAGTAAGATAGCTGCCCACAAAACAATATAAGCCATCAAAGACATCATATGAATATAGGTCATGTCCGGATCATTTGCACCAAATACCTTTACAATTAAAAACACCAAAAGTCCTGTAATCACAGCTGCTAAAGATACCCATAATAGCGTATTTATAAATCTGTTCTTTGAAAACAGCCATACATTTTTTATCTGCTTTAGCATATTTGCCTCCTACACTCTCACTTCCAATTTTCTCACTACCCTGTAATATACTGCAATACTCAACGCATCTAATGCCAATGCAATCAATACAACCGGCCCACGTAAGAAATTGGATAAAAATGGTCTGATACTATCAAGTCCTGCACCATAGCCCACAAAAAAAGCGAGACCGATAGCTACCAGTGCCAAAATACCAAAATACACTATAAAGCCTACGGTACGGCTAAAACGCAACACTGCCGCGGAAATAAAGTTACCGATGGCAATGGCAAAAAACAGCACCGTTACCAGTAAAATCACCATATAGGAAACCTTACCTAACTCATCTAACTTTCCCAAAATGGCTTTTGCTATCATCACAATGGCTACCAGCTGCACTTCCATAAAGTGCATTACAATCTGCATACCTAAGAAACTGTTCTTTCTGGTACTGCCCATGGATAAAGTAAAGGGCAGATAACTTACGGCACCGGAAAAGGCTAACATACACATCATCAGTAAAATATACAGAACTCCCATGTCGGAAATCATTTCCAGATACAACATGTGTAAATTTGACAGATTATCAAAGCCGGTTACCACACAGATTAAAAGCAATGTACCAAGTACAACCAAAAGCATATACTCTAAGGTATATCCCCAATAACGGATATTACTCTTCAATCCCTGCATCTTACTTTACCTCCCTGCCGCACATTGCCACAAACAACTGCTGGAGACTTACGGGTTGCACGGTAATGTCAGCGGTTCTTTCCACCTGTTCGCCTTCTTTTAACAGTACAGTTACGCCCTTGCTTCGTCCCATCTTTTCTTCATGTATTACCTGCATACCGGCACAGGCTGCATCCACATCTTCTGCTTTTCCGCTTACATGAACAGCCGTATCTAAAAGGTCCTGGGTATTTTCTTTCTTAATAATCTGTCCCTTATCAATCATAATCACTTCTTCAAAAATATCAGCAGCTTCTTCAATGATGTGGGTAGAAATTACAAAGGTTCTGCCGGTTTCTGCAAATTCTTCCAAAAGAATACGGTAAAAATACTCTCTCATTACCACATCCAAACCGGCTACCGGTTCATCCAAGAAGGTGTAATCCGCTTTGCTTGCCAGTGCTAACACGATAGTTAACATGGACAACATACCTTTGGAAAGCTTCATGACTTTTTTATTCACATCCAGATTAAATTCTTTTACCAGATGGTCAGCCATCTCCTTATCCCAGTTGGGCATATACCAGGAAGCTGCACGAAGATAATCTTTTACTTTGTAACCATTTCCCTGACCGGTAGTACCCATGGGATTGATTTCTCTGGAGAAGCAAATATGCTCCAATGCTTTCGGGTTTTCCCAAACAGGCATGCCGTTACAGGTTACCTTACCGGATGTGGCAGGATTCTGTGCGGAAATAATGGATAACATCGTTGTCTTTCCTGCACCGTTTCTGCCGATAAGTCCATAAATCTTTCCTTTTTCCAGTTCCAAATTGATATCGTGTAATACTTCTGTTTTACCGTAAGTTTTTGTAATGTTCTGTAATACTATTTTTTCTTCCATGATTATTTCCTCTCTTCTTCAATCATTGCAATCAGTTCTTCTTTGGTAATACCGATGCTTTCTGCTTCCATTAAAATTCTTTTTAAATAATTATCAAAAAACTCATCCTGTCTTCGTTTCTTAATTGCCTTTTTGGCTCCAGATGCTACAAACATACCGATTCCTCTCTTTTTGTATAGGATTTGCTGCTCTACCAGAATATTAATTCCTTTTGCAGCTGTTGCAGGATTAATGGCGTAAATTTTCGCAAGCTCATTGGTACTGGGGACTCTTTCTTCTTCCAGTAAGATGTCCCTTAATATGTCATTTTCAATCATTTCACTAATCTGCAGATAAATGGATTTTTCCTGTGTGAGAATTTCATTCACGCAATCGCCTCCTTCCAAATAAAGTTCCATAACTATTATCACTTCTTTTCATATTGTATTATGTCCTTTGTTTGTTGGTTCATTACTTATGTAACTAACCATACCACCAACGAACCCTGTATGTCAATAGGAATTTGTAAAAATTTTCTTTATATTGCAAAAAGAGACTGTTAGCAAAGTATTTTTTCATATATATTGGTTATAAAAAGTTTCCGCACAGACTCGCTTTCGCTCCACGAAAAACGTAGCAGACACTAAACTCGGAAAACATGTAGATGTTTCCCTCGTTAAGTGCTGACGTTTTTCAAGGGTCTGTGTCGGATAACTTTTTGTAACCAATATCCAACTACTTTTACAACAGTCTCTTTGATTTATAATGATTTTTTCTAATTTTTTGCGACGTAATGAATTGTTCTACTTTCCGGGCTAATATCTATTAACACTCCGGGGACAATCGTTCAAGCCTTTTATTCGCAGGGTTAGTCCACTACCCTAATGTTTTCAATAATAGGTCGGTTTTCTTCGGGTACGATACCGTTAGCGTCCTGACCGGTAGTCGTTTCACAAATGGTATCAACAATATCCATGCCTTCTGTTACATAACCGAAGGCTGCATAGTCACCGTCTAAGAAAGTACTGTCCTCATGTACAATAAAGAACTGGGAACTTGCGGAGTCCGGTGCGGTTGCACGTGCCATGGATATAGCGCCTCTTACATGTGACAGGGGATTTTCAATACCGTTACTTGCAAACTCTCCCACAATCGTATCCTTGGAACCGCCCATTCCTGTACCGCTGGGGTCACCGCCCTGCATCATAAAGCCTTCCATAATTCTGTGGAAAGTTACACCATCATAAAAACCTTCTTCTGCAAGCTTCACAAAATTGGTTACGGTAATGGGGGCTGCATCCGCATCCAGTTCCACATAAATAGTACCCAAATCTTTTACCACGATTTCTACATGATGTTTGCCGGATAACAGGTCTTCCTTACCACTTTCCCCTTCGTCTTCTGTATAACCCTCTTCCTGATTATTCTCTGCAACAGATTCCCCATCCTGTGCACCGTCACTTGTCAAAGTAACATTTTCCTTACCGCATCCGGTAAGCAGGCCCAGGCTTACCATACAGGTAAATATAAGAACCATCCCTCTTTTGCAAAGTGCAATAATACGACTCTTTTTCATACGATTTCCTCCATGCTCATGTTTTTACAGGTCACTTGATAATATCCTTTTGTTTGACGGATATTTCTTTGTCATTCCCTTGCTTGTCGTATAGCATACTCTAAGATTTTATACCTGTTTTTACAATATATCAATACACTTAATTCAATTGACTATATTTTACCGGTATGTTATATTAACAACACTACAAATATTCCCAAGCAGAAAGGCTGTTACAAAAGTGAAAACCCGAAAAATATCTAAATTAATACTTCCCCTGTTACTATCCGTCATCATGCTTTTAGGCGATAGTATGCCGGTTATGGCCGCACCAATAACGGTATCTCTTAGCAATATAACCTTTGATGCGGACTATTATTATAATACTTATAGCGATTTACAATCAGCAATCGGCTATGACTATAATGCGCTTTACCGTCATTACATAGAATTCGGATTAAAAGAAGGACGCTCGGGAAGTGCGCAGTTTAACTGTATGACATACTGCAATAACTATATCGATTTGCGTGTTACTTTCCGGGATGATTATGTTGCATATTGTCTGCACTATGAACAATACGGACAGGCAGAAGGCCGTAATGCAACAGAGCCGCTTCATACAGAGCTATCTTCCGATATCGCAACCGGCACTATTCTCGGAAGCTATGTAACAAGCTATACTCCAAATATTCAAAGAGCAATAAATGTTGAACTTGCCGCATATCGTATCAATGGTGTTACCCTTGAACCCGGACAGGAATTTTCTTTCAGTCAGACAATCCTTCCCAGAACACCTGAAAACGGATATGTAATCGCTCCGGTTATCAATGCGGGTGCCATGACTACCGGATATGGCGGCGGTATCTGTCAGGTTTCATCCACCCT
>JAZNNL010000183.1:0-4107 GCA_045580245.1 Lachnospiraceae bacterium | reverse complement strand
AAGGAAAAGTATTAGGATGTGCCGTAAAGGCTGATGAAACGGTGGCCATTGCTTTTCGAAAAAGAGGACATGTATTGTATCCCGGTACAACATATTGCGGTAATGTGAAAATCGCTAACATCGGTATAACGAGATACAGTTTTCATGACAATCCACCCCAAATGTATACCTATACGGAACATATTGAGCAGCTTCTTCCCAAAAGAAAACCTAACGGTAATAAAGGTACTTTCGGCAAGGTCTTGCTGGTCGCAGGCAGTACGGATATGGCAGGTGCAGCCATTTTGTGTGCCGAAAGTATATATAAAACCGGTGCCGGTATGGTGAAAATGGTGATACCGGAAAGCAACCGGGAAATTGTGCAGACACGGATACCGGAAGCATTGATTCAGGTATATCAGAATCAAGATACTCTTTCAGATAATGAAATGACCTGTTTCGAAGAGAATATCGCTTGGGCAGATGTGATTGCCATAGGTCCCGGACTTGGAAAATCCAAAAGTGCAAAGCAGCTTTTGGAAAAAGTGCTTACCGCAAAAAAAACACTGGTTGCAGATGCAGACGCTTTGAATTTACTGGCAATGGATGAAAATAAAGCGTTGTGGGAAACCTTGAGTTCCCGCCAACAACCGACCATTTTAACTCCTCATATGGCAGAGCTTGCCCGTTTGTCAAAAATCTCAACAGAGGAAGCGGTAGCGGATGAAACCAAAGCGACTCTGGATCTTGCAAGAAAAAGTCATTGTATTGTTGTGGGAAAAAGTGCAAGAACCCATGTGTGTTGTGAGGGGGCTCCTATTTACTTAAACAGTAACGGGAATGATAAAATGGCTACTGCAGGTAGCGGAGATGTGCTGACCGGTGTGATTACCGGTTTGCTGGCACAGGGAATCGAAGCCTTAGATGCAGCATGTTTAGGCGTATATATTCATGCAGGTGCCGGAGACAAGGCTGTAAAAGGGGTTAGCTGTCTTGGATTAAAAGCCTTAGATCTTATTGGTGACATTGATTTTGTAATTTAGTAAAAAGTGTTTTATATTCTTTTGAAATATAGTAGAATATTTAAAATAGAAATAGTCATAAGCATAACCTGCTGTGAAGGAGATAACTATCATGGATATGGAGCAATATGCAAGAGGATATGCCCTGGTTGATTTGGATGCCATTAAAACCAATATCAAAAATATGGCGGCGTATGTCAAACCGGGAACCAAATTTCTTGCAGTTATAAAAACCGATGCTTACGGTCACGGTTGTATACCTATAGCAAAAGCATTGGAAACACTGGATTTTATGTTCGGTTTTGCCGTTGCAACCGCTGAAGAAGCTTTTGAACTGCGGGAGAACGGTATCCGTTTGCCGATTTTAATTTTAGGATATACGTTCCCCTACAGCTTCAAAGATCTGATTTTACAGGATATCAGACCTGCTGTATTTACATTGGATGCGGCTAAACAGATGTCCAAAGAAGCAGTGGCTTTGGGAAAGAAGATGAAGGTACATATCAAGGTAGATACCGGCATGAGCAGAATCGGTATTTTCCCGGATGAGGACGGATTTACCTTTGTGAAAGAGCTGATGAAACTGAAAGGCATTGAAATTGAGGGGATATTTACCCACTTTGCCAGAGCAGATGAAAAGGATAAAAGCGCAGCAAAAGTACAACTGAAGAAGTTTAAGGATTTTACGGACAGAATAGAGAAGGAATTGGGACTGAAAGGATTGATTAAGGATTGTTCCAATTCAGCAGGTATTTTGGAATTGCCGGAAGCCAATATGGATGTAGTAAGAGCAGGCATTATCCTTTACGGATTGGCACCTTCGGATGAGGTGGATATGAACCGGATTTCACTTAGACCTGCACTATCTTTAATGAGTACCATAGTATATACTAAGTGGCTGGAAGCCGGTACGCCTATCAGTTACGGAGGTACCTTTGTGACTGACAGACCGACCAGGGTAGCCACCATACCTCTCGGATACGGGGATGGATACCCCAGAAGTCTTTCCAATAAAGGATATGTTTTAATTCACGGAAAAAAAGCGCCGATTTTGGGAAGGGTGTGTATGGACCAGTTTATGGTAGATATCACAGAGATTCCGGAAGCTGCGGAAGGCGATAAGGTCACATTGATCGGTAAAGACGGCAGGGAAGAAATTTCTGCTGATAAGCTGGGAGATATTTCCGGTAGATTTAATTATGAACTGATGTGTGATTTGGGAAAAAGAATCCCCAGAGTCTACATTGGCGGTTAATCTTATAATGTAACAGAAAGCGAAGTAATAGAAAACACTCTTTGCCATAAGCAATTGTATACCTTCGGATAAACTGGCAATAATACTACCAGACCGATGAAAAACGGTAAAAGAAGGGATGCGAGTTATGAAACGAGGAGATGTATATTACGCGGATTTAAGACCCGTAGTCGGCTCTGAACAGGGTGGTATCAGACCGGTATTAATTATACAGAATGATGTGGGAAACAGACACAGTCCCACTGTGATTTGCGCAGCAATCACTTCTAAAATGAATAAAGCAAAATTGCCTACGCATATTGAGTTGTCCACTGAATTATATGATATGGATAAGGATTCCGTGATTTTATTGGAACAACTGCGGACCATTGATAAGAAAAGATTAAAAGACAAGGTTTGTCATCTGGATTCCCGGATTATGCAAAAGGTGAACAGGGCTTTAATGATTAGTCTGGAACTGGATACATAACTTGACTAACAGGGCCACAAATGCTATATTTAAATTTACGATATCTTATGTAGATAAAAGCAAAAAAGAGAACCAAAGGAGAGTTAAAATGTCAGGACATTCAAAATTTGCAAACATTAAACATAAAAAGGAAAAGAACGATGCCGCTAAAGGTAAAATCTTTACCATTATCGGTAGAGAAATCGCAGTAGCAGTAAAAGAAGGCGGTCCCGACCCCGCAAACAACTTTAAACTTGCACAGGTAATTGCAAAGGCTAAATCCAACAACATGCCTAACGATACCATCGAAAGAGGTATTAAAAAGGCTGCAGGTGATGTGGGAAATGTAACCTACGAATATGTTACATATGAGGGCTATGGACCTAACGGCATTGCGATTATTGTAGACGCCTTAACAGACAATAAAAACCGTACCGCAGCAAATGTCAGAAGCGCATTTACCAAAGGACAGGGAAATATCGGTACTCCCGGTTGTGTTTCCTTTATGTTTGATAAGAAGGGTCTGATTATTATTGACAAAGAAGAATACGAAGGCGATGCTGACGATTTGATGATGCAGGCTTTAGATGCAGGTGCAGAGGATTTTGCAGAGGAAGAGGACAGCTATGAAATCACCACTGACCCTGACAGCTTTGAAGAAGTGCGTAAGGCTTTAGAGGAAGCAGGTATTGCCATGTTAAGTGCAGAAGTAACCATGATTCCCCAGAATTATGTGGAATTGACTGATGAAACGGCAATTAAGAACTTGCAGAAGACCTTAGATTTATTGGATGATGATGATGATGTACAGGCTGTATATCACAACTGGGATGAATAATTTTGTGAAATATCAAATGTAGACAGGGCACACAGATTACGTATTGTGGCAGAACGGAGTATATCATGAAAAAAGAGACGATTTGTATTCAGGCAGGCTGGCAGCCGAAAAAGGGAGAACCCAGAATTCTTCCTATTTACCAGTCCACAACTTTTAAATATGAAACATCTGAACAGATGGGTAAATTATTTGATCTGGAGGATACCGGTTATTTTTATACCAGATTACAGAACCCTACCAACGATTATGTTGCAGAAAAAATCTGTCAGTTAGAGGGTGGTGTTGCAGCAATGCTTACCAGCTCCGGACAGGCTGCAAACTATTATGCCGTATTTAATATTTGTGAAGCAGGTGACCACTGTATTATGTCTTCCACAGTATATGGCGGTACCTTTAATTTACTTACCGTAACCATGAAGAAGATGGGTATTGAATGTACGGTTGTGGACCCTGATGCACCTGAAGAGGAACTGGCAAAAGCATTCAAAGATAATACCAAGTGCGTTTTAGCGGAAACCATTGCAAACCCTGCAAGTCGGATCGTAGCCATGTCGTTCTGTGGGCC
>JAZNNL010000182.1:0-7929 GCA_045580245.1 Lachnospiraceae bacterium | reverse complement strand
TCCTTACCCTTCATGGGGCGTTCTGCTACACAATGCAGAATGTGGAAGTCATACGCCTGTCCGGTTTTCTTTGTGCCAGCATTTCTCTCATAGCCGACAATTTTGTACTTTGCCATAAATTCCTCCTTGATTTTGTCCTTATTCTGTGATAAACTTACTTTGCACACCTGCCGAGTTGCACGGCATTCCCTGCGGATTTAAACACTGAATGGCATGCAACGATATAACAACTTTGTTATATCTTACAGCATTAGTATATAACAGACTCGTTATATTGTCAATATGGCATAATGCACAAAAATACAGGGGTTAGTTTATGGAATTTGTATATATTGGTTTTAAGGAATTGCGACAACATTTAGGCTTGACACAAAACGAAATCGCAGACAAACTTGGTATAAAACAATCAGCTTGGGCAAGACTTGAAAGCGGAGGAGTGCCAGACCCAAGATGTTCTACAATCGTTCATATTTGCAAGACACTAAATGTATCTGCTGATTGGCTACTTGGACTAACCGACAAATAAATTGCAGAACCCCGCGAGCCGCTTTTCACGCCCTAATGGGCTAACGGCCTTCGGCCTAAAAGCGGCTCCCGGGTTCTGCTTCTTGTATATGGCTCCCGGGGGAGCCAAAAGCCCATCACCCTACGGGCAGACCTTCGGTCTGTTTTGCATTCGCAAAATGACCCGCTTTACCCCGCCCTATTTAAGGAGTTTCCGAGACGCCGGGGCAGGGGATTGCACAAACTTAAAAACTTCTACCCCAATAGAACATATACAACAAATAACCTAGTACCACTATCGCCCGGACGTCCGCTCCCGTCGCCTGCGGGCGACGCATTTTTTTCTTTGACAGAAGGGAAGGGGAGGGGTGGCAGAAAACCATAAGCCGTCCACAACCAACAAACATATTGCTAAATTCTGTACGTATATTGTGTACACATTTGTAAGGCTCTCAGCGGCTTTATAAATGGTTTTGATTATAACGGACTTGTTATATACCTCATGAAATTATTCAGTTTTGCATATTTATGAAGTTTGGAAAACGCCTATTTTTGCGGTAAAAAAGCCACTTTTATATACTGAATGTTCAAAGTGGAGTAAATCAGCTGTGTTTAACCTGTTTTTAGTATGAATATGGAGCGAATACAATGTATATAGTAGTATTTTAATAACCCCGGGGAGATTATCAACCCCGGGGCGTTTTATATCCGTTTTATTGGACTATTACTTAAAAATGTAGTGGTATACATACACAAGCCATTGAATACCTTGCATGACAAACGGCTTTGTTATCACCCATACAATAAGACCGGTGACCGCACCACGCCCAAACTCAGTGAAAAATAGGTTGATAAGACCCCGAGCAAACCGGAATACACTACCGCAAATATCGACCAAAGTTGTGACCGCAGACGACAATTCATCGACTTTCAAAAACTGCAAGAAGGGGAGCTCTGTCACCATGGTAATAAGCAGAAGAATACCAACAACAAGCAAACCCCATTTTACAACATCACCCATTATTGTTATCACTCCTTAAAGTAAAAATAAAACTGATAATACCCTTAAATTCATAAACGCAATACAAAACTATTGCAATGGTAAACAAACTCTGCACGACTGCAACAAGTTTTCCCGGTAGATATGATATGCAAGCACCTAAATCAAAATTAGTGCCCTCATATATAACAAATTCATCAAAAAGACCATCAATGCCAGGTAAAACAATTTTTGGTATTTCTATAATTGCTTCCGTTCCGGTATAACCTACCGCAGAAGTCAGTTTTCCAAGTGCGTCTATAACACCCTTGGAAGGGTCAGGCATTGCACCGGTTATTTGATCTACAAATTTATTACCTTCACCTTTTGACTGTTCTCTTTCATTGTCCATGACATTTTGCATTTCATCACCGATCTGCCCGGGAAGCTGATCAATTTTTTCACCCTGTTCAACCAATGCATTTTGAACTTCATTTATGGTATTTAACAATTTTTGATTCTGTTGAGATTCATATTCCAATGCCGTCATAGGGAAAGTGAGTGTATATGGTTCATACGAAATATAAACATAACCGGGATCACATTCCACATCACGCAAAGTAAACATAGGATAAAAGCCGACAGCAGTTTCAGGAACGTTAAAGCTATCTAAACCAAAAGTATCAGAATATGTATAAGTATAGGTATTACCATCCGAACCAGCAGTATCAATAGATGGTTTTACCATCTTTTGAGATTTACGAACAATCTTACCATTTTCATCGACAAAAAATAAATACCGATAAGCACCGGGAGGGTCTACCAACCCAGAATCAACACCAATGGTAAAATTAAAGGTAATAGTAGTGCTCCTGGGAACTGTTGTTATATCAAAAAAACAACAATTTTCCAGCTGATCACCAACATCAACACCCAAAGAGGGGATACCACCAAATGGATGCATGCGGTAGCTTGTAACATATGTTTCACGATAAAAACCAAAATAATCACCGGAAAAGAATCCATAGAAATCTTCCCAGGCTTCACCCCAAACACCAGTACGAATCCAATTGGAAGGGAAGTTCATAGTATACGTAACAATGCTGTTGTCCTGGGCAAACGAAATTTCACCGTAATCATCCACTGTAACAAAAGTATTCCCATTAGCATCAGCAGCCAAAACTGTTAAAGTAGAACAGACAAACAAAGCTAAAATAGAGAATATCATTACTAACACTCTAAAAGAGTGAACGCAACAAAATAACCCTTTTGTTAAAACTACCTTCTTTTTAAACATGGAAAAAGCGCCCCCTTAAAGACAATAGCCAGCATCAGAGCACAGGCCATTATAACACTTGCATGGGCAATACTATGATCCACCACAGGAAGATCCAGCGCAGCACCATACCCCACATTGCTATACACATAATATTCATTGCGTACAGTATATTCCCAGGTACCAACAGATTCAGAAACAGAGTACTGATTATTGTAATTGCCGGTACGAGAAATCACATATTGCTTGCAGCCAAGCGCAGGTTTATTTACCAGCGCTGTGTACTGCTGATCACCAGTCTGCATCAGGATATAACTATCCAGCAGGCTGATTTTATTTGCAATCAGATCCCGGACAGCCTGCGGAATTGATCCGTAGTCAGTGTATTGTGTCACAGCTTACCACCTCTAAAAGCAGAGATGATCTTATCCCATACGATACCGACAACGCACAGAATAAACACATATGGCAGAAACTGACCAAAGGTCACTGCGACTAATTGCATTTCTTTTCCCCCTTTACTTTTTCCTTATTTTCTTCCGTTTCACGATGCACGACCTCCAGTGTATTATACATAAGCATACTGGAAAGGGAAGGCACATAGATTTTGTACTTTGGATTCTTTTCATCTTCATCCAAGACATACTTTCCGTTATCGTCATACTTTGCACCATCAAGAACACGATAGCGGTAGAATACCCACAAAAGCGGTCTGCGACATTCATAATGCCAGGTTACCTGCTCGCGGACCGGCTTCGCCATTCTTGTATATCGTTGGGTAGTGCCCAGGATCAAACGGCGATTCTTTCTGTTCTGACACCATACAGTTACCTGGGACAATGGCATTTTTGCAGATTCCAACGAATTGAACAGAGTATGTATCTCATCGATGATGAAAATTACACCATCAGCTCCATTCACATACTTGTCAAAATCCTCAATCCCGGTATAAGGGATACAGGGTATACCGAACACACTGATGTTTGTAACAATCAGCGCTTTTGGATATTGTTCATGAATATCACGGACCATATGCATCAGCAGCAAGGTCTTGCCGGCACCCTGTGCACCGGTGAACACCCACAAACCGCCATACGGAAATCCGTCATTGGATTTCATCATACGGGCCCGGACAACATCAGGAATATTTTTAAAGCCAATATCAGGCTCCATATATTCAGGCATATTAAAACCTCCAATGAAATAAAAAAAGCAGGGGCAGGGAATAACCCCACCCCCACCGTCTGGCTTACAGCTTGCCCTTTTTCAGAGCGGACATCAGCTTGCGGGTAAGGAATCTCACACCAAACCAAGCCAGAACCAAACCTGCAGCGATACCGAAACCGGCACCAATGAAGATCAGCAGGTTAGTAACAGAGAAGTCAGAGAACATACCGGTCACACTGGTAACAATTTCACTAACATCAACAGCAGTTGTAGGATCCATTTGCATTTTCTCCCTTCTTCAAAAATTTTATGATATCGGCAAGGCCTATACCGAATAATCATCGAAAGTCATTTGCATAATATCGTGAACTTTATCACAATATTTTTCAATTTCTTGCATCTGATCAGATGGGGTCAAAGGCTCAAAGTCCACATATTCAAGACCAAAAGTCCAATCAAGACCATCTTTTACTTTTGTCATACCAGTGCTGCAAAACTCATAATGATTCTCCAAAAAGTCATCCAAGTACGAGGAAGATCTATAAACCTCTGCATGGAGATTACTACGATTCAGATTGCGAGATTTAATCAGAGAATGCTTACCAACAGCAACAGAAGAATCAGATAAATCTTTAGTAATATACTTGAGCATATAAAAAGAAACCGCTACAGAGCTCCGTACAAAGGCAAAGGAGCAAAATCCAAATTTCTCCTCATATGCCGGCCAGTTATAAAAATCTCCTGTCACAAGCTTACGAGGGAGCTTACGCCCCTGTTTCCATAGATCATGGAAAGATACAAGCTCTGTACCAACACCGCTGAAAAGCCCGTGCATGTGCCACGCACCGTCTTTATGTTTCTCCGGCACAAGCAAGTATTTTATATCAATTCCTTTTTTGCGTTTATCCAAAATCCACTGTGTAAATTTCTTATGAAATTCATCAAGATTAAATCGATCATGTTTACCCTCAGACAAAGTAAAAGTGCAAAAATATTCCCAATCATTACATAAGGCATATTCTAAAACAAGCTTTTTTGTCCGTGATATGGAAGAATCAAGCTTTACATCATACTTAGGTTTTTCAGTCTTTTTTTCTCCGTGAAACAAGAAAACAGAACGCCTCTTAAATTTCACGATTTTAAACACCCCACCACGGAAGTGATACAACCGGTATACGGGGAAAATTTGCTCAGGGGAATCAAAGACAGGCATCGTTAAACCTCCCGTAAAATGTTAAGGAGTCAAGTCCCCCAACGGGGGCAGGGGGCAGCGCCCCCAAGCCCCCGTCCGGGGGTTATTTTTGCCTATCTCTCGACAGTCATTGAGCTTTTTTAATCTCTGCGATTCTCAGCAGCAATTCAGAGTACCGGCTTTCCAGACTTTCCACTTTGGTAAGCAGTTGGGCATAGCTCTTGTTAGTCTTTTTGTGCTGCTGGTTGATGATGGCAGCGGTGGACAAGCTTTCCATTGTGATACGGACCAGCTCAATCTCCCAAGCAGGACGATCAGGGTCATTAGCCATTTTATCCAGCAGGTGATGACACCGCGCCCCTAACTCTTTGTAGTTGCTCATACAGGATAAATATCGACCAGCGCCTCAAACTTACCGCGGACTTCAGTCTCAACCATAACAGTCTGCCCGACAGCAGGCTCATACGCGTGCTCGGATTTACGGTACCAGATACGCTTGCTGCGCTTGCCGGTACCACCGGCACGATATTCCTTTGTCAGATGCACAGTATAGGCGGTTACCTGACCGGCATCATCTTCTTGCGTTTCAAAACCAATAACTTCCCACATAATTCTTTACCTCACTTTACTTATTTTTTGTTAACCGGGAAGGTTATCACATTGATTAAACGATACAAAGACCGGACAAAACAAAAGGCAGCCTTATAGAAAGACATACCAAGCATGGTACCAACGATAGAAGAGACCAGGCACACCGGTGCTACTATCTCAATAATTTCTTGAATACTCATTGAACTAACCTCCTGTCATAGCTCGTAGGAAAGCCACTCCATTGCAAAAACCCTTATAAGGTGTTTCTACTCGTATACAATAAACCCCTGATAAGGGGTCTGTCAAGCCCCCTAAGAGGGGTTTGTGATATATTCAGTAAAAACAACCAAAAAGGAGTGGCTCGCTATTATGAAATATCAACAAAGGATACGAGATCTTAGAGAAGACCACGATATGACACAAGCACAAATCGCATTGCTCCTGGGAACCACAAAAAACCAAGTGGGAAAATACGAAAGGGGAGAGCAAGACATGAACATCAAGCACTTGATAACACTATGCAATTTTTACAAAGTCTCAGCTGATTTCATTCTTGGCTTACCGGAGGGAATGCCATACGGACATAGTAAAACAAAGAGGGGAGCACAAAGAAATGGTTAATATGAAGGAAATTCTTGGCGGAATCTTCACCGCCTTCAAGCCATTCATAGGCAAGGCGATCATCACAATTGTAATTCTGGGCGCACTAGGCCTGCTCATCGATGTAATTGCACACAAAATAAGGAATAAGAAAAACTGAAATCCGGAATACTGATGTATTCCGGATTGATATTTATTTTTATACCAGTGAACAACCTGGTCTTTCGGAGCACTGCGCTTGAGCTGCTTGCTGCGGGGGACGCAAGCACTCAAGCTTGTCTCCGTGGTCTGATACCTTGGGAGATCATCGATAGCTGGGCCCTGCGGGGGCTATCTCATACAAAAGAAAAGGGGAGGAGAGCAACAGATAAAACACCTCCGGAAGTAAATTGAACTTCGACGTCCAACAGCCCCTGGAACATAAATGCCCGGCAAATTGCACCACGTGTTACAAATATTCCTGCAGCAACTTTTGTATGGCGCCATGCAATTCTTTTTTAGACTTAAAAGAAAATGGACCAACAATAGCCTTCCGTGCATAGAAGAAACCGTGAAGATCATACCTATGATTATGATACTTACATATATCCAGGATCACAATACCATCGCATTCAATACGCTGATAATCATTATAACGCAAAATATCATAAACATAGGTTGTATTTTCCGCAGGTATGAAAATACGAATATCCACTACAAAACACCTCACTTAAAAATATAGTGATACACCATAACCAGATACCTAATCGCCTGCATTGCAAAAGGCTTTGTAATCACCCACACGATCAGACCGGTGGCAGCGGTACGGCCAAAGGGAGTCAAGAAGCAATTTATTAATCCCCGGGCAAATTTGAACACACCACCGCAGATAGATACCACATTAGCAATCGCACCGGTGAACTCGTCCAGGTTCAAAAACTCCAAGAAGGGGAGAGCAGAGACCATTGAGATCAACAGGATTATACCGGCAACCAACAAACCCCATTTTACAACATCACCCATAGTTTAACCACCATCCTTTTCTCTTAAAGTCAGGCAATAGCTTATAATGCCCTTTAATTCATAAACACAGAACAAAACAATTGCAATGGTAAAAAGGCTCTTAACCAAAGTCAGAAGGCCTGAGGGCATCATTTCCACATAATCTGAAAAGGAAAAATCAGCACCACCCCAAATTTCTGTTTCAGGAAACAAGCCATCTATACCAGGAAGAACGATTGCAGGTATTGCCAAAGTGGCATCCGTTCCTGTATAATTGATGGAAGAGGTCAGATCACCCAGCGCACTGAGTATTCCCTGGGAAGGGTCCGGCAGCTTGTCAAGAATCTGATCTACAAATTTATTGCCCTCTTCGTTAGCTTGTTCTTTTTCTGTGTCCATCACATTCTGCATCTGATCTCCGATCTGATCAGGCAGCTGGTCAATCTTTTCACCCTGCTCAGCCAAAGCATTTTGAACATCAATCATGGTACTTTGTAATTTCTCATTTTGTATATAATCAAATTCCAATGCCGTCATAGGGAAAGTGAGTGTATATGGTTCATACGAAATATAAACATAACCGGGATCACATTCCACATCACGCAAAGTAAACATGGGATAAAAGCCGACAGCAGTTTC
>JAZNNL010000181.1:0-13291 GCA_045580245.1 Lachnospiraceae bacterium | reverse complement strand
GACTCGCTTTCGCTCCTGCCGAACGCAACGGTACTAAACTCAAATCATCTCTTCGAGATATTTTCGTTAAGTGCCGGCGTTCGCCAAGGGTCTGCGCCGGAAAACTTTTTTCACGAATACCCCACCCTGACTTTACAGCAGTGCATTTTTTGTGTCTATTTCCTGTCAGTCTCATTCAGATACCGGAGGATGCCCAGATGGATTTCCCATGCCAGTTTCTTTTGGTAGGATGGGTCCGTCAGTTTCTTCGCCTCTTCAGAATTGGACAAAAAGCCACATTCTACGATTACGATAGGGGTGGGCGTCTTTTTTAAGAGATAATAACTGTCGTTTGCTTTGATTTGGCGGGTGTTATCAGGGTCAACTCCCACAACCAGCCTATTTTGAATTTTCTCAGCCAGTTTTTTACTTTCCGCACTGCCGGTATAGTAAAAAACCTGGGCTCCATGTACATATTCTTCCGGATAACTGTTTTGATGGATACTCACTGTCAGGGCCGGTCCGGTTTCTTCAATAATTGCTACACGGTTCTTCATGTCCTGCACTTTCTTGTTGGAGGCATTTGCATCATACAGACCTTCGTCAGAATCCCTTGTCAAAACCACCTGCACATCATCCATTTCCAGATATTTCTTAACCCACAATGTGATTTCCAGATTCAGGTCCTTCTCTATTTCTCCATGAATTCCTACTTTGCCGGGATCCATACCTCCATGCCCTGCATCCAGTACCACCACATATCCGAAACCCTTTTCTGCATTGCCCAGAGTCTCCTTAAGCTGCGATGTGTTTATGATATGTACGATTACTGCCAGACACAATGTAAATGCCAGTATCGCCATTGTAATTTTCTCTACTTTCATAAAAACCCCTGTTTCCTTCACTTATCCCTAATATATGAAAGAAACAGGGGGCTTAGACCGTTACTTATACAGTTTACTGTGCCAGATACCCGCCAATGGCATCCCAGACACCTGCAGGCTCATATCCCAATCTCCATGCAGCAACACCGCCCAAATCATAGGTCTGCATTACATTGAGTTTGACGCTGATGGACTCCACATCTTCCACCCACATCTGATACCATACATTATCAATCTGTACTTCTGCGTAGTTTTGACCGCTCTCGTCATCCCACGCAGCTTCCATGCCATACTTGCTCAGTACATTTTCCACGCTTGTCATAGGGTAAGCTTCGCTGGAAACATCGGTTCCGTCCGTTTTCCAAAGCCTGGTGTAAAAAGGCACGGCATTTACAATTTTCTCCGAAGGTACATATTCCATGGTTTTTTCAATACCGTACCTTACATATCCGATACTGGCCACAGACCCTGCCTCATCAGAGCCTGCCCAATGTTCATCGTAACCCATAACAATCACATAATCTGCCACCACGCCCTGCTCCGCCAGATCGTAGTAGGAATTAAAGTTGTAGGGTACGTAATTATCTACAGAAAGCACAATCCCCTCTTCCCGGCAGCGTATGGACAACTCTCTTAAAAACTGTACAAAGTGCTCTCCCGTAGCAGCATCAATTTTTTCAAAGTCAATATTGATACCGTCCATGCCGCATGCAAGGGTTTCCGACATAATATTGTCAATCAGCTGTGTTCTTTTGGTAGTAGTTCCTAACAATGTATACAAATCCAATTCGATACCATTATTGGCTGCATAGTTAAAATCGTCCACTACACCCCAGACCTGTACATCTTTATTATGGGCCTTTTCCACATAGGAAGAAGATGCAAAGCTCTGCAAATTCCCTTCTTCATCTTTTACGCTAAACCACGTAGGGGCAATCACCGTCAGGCTGCCTGCATTTGCCAGCACTTCCCCTAAGGTGTCGTTACCGCTTTTTGCAAAAATCGCATGCCATCCAAGACATATCTTGTCCCCACTTGTAAGGGAAGTATACTCCGGCACCACATAATCCGTTACCGGTGTAGGTGCCTCCGCTCTCTCATTGGTTAAATATTTATTCTCCACATACCCTATGTAAGAATCACCGGTTTTTACTTTACACCACGTTTCCATCTTATCCAGAATCACAACGGTTTCTGATGCTGCCAGCTGTCTTAAAATAGGGCTCTTGACACCGCCCAGCACTCTAAGTGCGGTTTCTGCGGAAATCTCTGCCACCTGCTGCTCGTTCCACTGTGTATACACCTGCATATGATTAGGATTTTCAAACAGTTCATACGAAAAATTCGTATACTGCTTCACATAATCCGCAGCGATATAATAAGTAACTTCTTCGCCTACGGCTTCGGCATAACTTAAAGTATATCCTGCTGCCTGCACTTCTCCATTCACCGCATATTCGGCAGAACCGATAGGGGTACGGATAATTTGGGTGGGCGTTGTATAAAGCAAAAGCTGCTCCGCCTCATCCACATAAAATCTGTCGTTAAAATAAAGATGTACCGTCGCCAAATCAAAATAACAAATACCATCTTTTAACAAAGCCTTTTCTGTTATCAGTTCGTTTTGTAATATGATAGAAATCTCATCCTCTTTCATCACGTGGAAATGCTCATATAAATCCGCCTGTTCCTGAGAATAAGAATATTTTTCGATTATTTGGGGTCCAAAGGTCACTCCGCCGATAATCAGGATTAACACAATGGCAATCAATACGGGTATCGCTTTTTTCATAAACACAATCCTCCAATTCTGTTTTTCATTATAACAAACTATCCCCGCTTCGTCATTACTATTTCGACATTATTTTTTAATTTTCAAATGCCGGACAGCAAAACAACGGCAGAGAGGCATTCCCCGTTATCGGATTCTGTCCGGCATATCTTTTTTACATGACCAGAGACACTGACAGGATTCTAGTACCAGGATGTCACCCTGTCATAACGCAGTTCTTTTAAAGTACCGGTCTCGTCTATCACATAATCTGCCATATAAACGCTTTCTTCACAAACACAACGCTCCGCAATCTGCTTTGGCGTTGCCGGCTGTCCCTCTAAAAAGAGTTCCACGCCTGCTTTGCTGATATTTTCCAGTTTTTTCTTTAAAGCCTGCTCTTCCTCGTAATACACATCCGTCCTCCTTCGCACAACACATTTACACAAAGTCCCTGAGGTTGCGTGATATATTCCTTTGTAAATGCATTTTGATGATGAATTAAGATGCCCCGGCGTACAAAAAATAAACTACCTGTAAATTGAATTAAAACGAGCAAAGAAATTTGGAAACAATTAAATCAGATACAGACACATAAGCCTGCAAGACATCCGCATACTATTATTGTAGACAATAAATGCGGACAAGAATCATTACTTTTCTAAAAATCAAATGCCAATAAACTTTCTACTTCGGAATACTGCTTTGAAAAATAAAGCATAAAGAAATAAAAAAAGATAATCCTGAATCATAGAAAGAAAAAAAGATGTACCGCCATGCCTCCCTTCCGTACCGATTGCCGGAGGCACCTTAGGAATTTATTATACCCAATAATCCCTCAATTGGCAAGACGCTAATAACAAATATTTTTAATTATTAAAAGAATGTTAAACTGCACCGCTGCTCTTGACGAAACCCACGGAAAAGTATAAGATACATTTAATCAGATTTTTACAGGAGTTTCAGTCACCGGACAACCAAAAGTGCAGTATCTTATGAGTAAGGATGTGATAGCATGAAAATTGAAAAAGTGAATGAAAACCAAATACGGTGTACGCTGACCCGAGAAGACTTAGCGGACCGTGAACTAAAAATCAGTGAGCTTGCTTACGGTACGGAAAAGGCAAAAGACCTGTTCCGAGACATGATGCAGCAGGCTGCCTTTGAATGTGGCTTTGAAGCGGAGGATATTCCGCTGATGATAGAAGCAATCCCCCTCAATTCCGAATGTATTGTTTTGGTCATTACCAAAGTTGAAGACCCGGAAGAGCTGGATACCCGTTTTGCTAAATTTGCCCCTTCCGTTCACGAGGAAGATGCAGAAGATATAAACGACAGTGAACCTGACAATGCCGACGAAGTACTGGATTTGTTTAAGCGCCTGCACGAAAGCCGTAAGGCCGCTGCCGCAGAATCCGCTACAAGCGAAAAGCCCGTTGCCAAAGATTCCAAAGCAACTGACGAAGATGATAAAACCGAATTAACCCGGATTTTTGTATTTAATTCTCTGCACAATTTGATCCGTCTTTCCGGTATGATTTCCGGAAATTATCACGGTGAAAACTCTCTGTACAAAGATGAATCTGAAGGACAATATATTCTGGTCATCCAAAAAGGAGACCATTCCGCAAAGGAATTTAACCGTCTTTGCAACATTCTGTCCGAATACGGAAGTGCCAGAAAGAGCCTTCCCGCAACCCGTTCCTACTTAGAGGAACACTATACTGCCGTGATTGCAGATAACGCAATCCAGTCACTGGCGAAAATGTAGGGCGATATCCCCTGCATCATCCAAAAACAAAAAACACCACACTTTGGTCCATCCAAAATGTGGTGTTTTCTCATTTTTTATAAAGCAAATTTCCGCATGTAATCATTATCGTATCATGATATTATAATGCTGCAATTTTCTCCATCAGCACATCGATATCCATACCGTGTACCATAGCTGCTTCCTCAAGAGATTCTCCCTGTGCGGAAGGACAGCCTAAGCAGTGCATGCCTGCTTCCAGCAAAACGGGAGCCACTTCAGGTGCTTTACGTAAAATTTCGCCGATAGTCATGTCTTTGGTTATATTCTCCATATTTCATTACCTCCTTTTTTGTACATGCATAGTATAATACTTTCCGCCGATATTGGCAAGTCATTCCGTTCATTGTATTTTCCTTTGTATTTTTTTGAAAACATTTGCAAAACAAGGTATTTGTATAGAAAAAAGTACACTGCTTTGCCTTGACGTGTATACACGTTTTTCATATAATAAACCCATAGGATTAGAAATTTTTTAACTATACATTTTACTAATTCAAATTTTATAGGAGGCATTTCAAAATGAGACCAGAATGGAATGATTTTGTAGGCGGCAAATGGGAAAGCGAAATTAACGTTCGCGACTTTATCCAGAAAAACTACACCCCTTATGACGGTGACGAGTCTTTCTTAGCCGACGCTACACAGAACACAAAAGATTTATGGCAGCAGGTACTTGAGCTGCAGAAGCAGGAAAGAGAAGCAGGCGGCGTTCTTGATATGGACACCAAGGTTATCTCTACCATCACTTCTCACGGCCCCGGATACCTTGACAAAGACAAAGAAACCATCGTAGGTTTCCAGACTGACAAGCCCTTCAAGCGTTCTTTACAGCCTTACGGCGGTATCAGAATGGCAGAAAAAGCTTGCTCTGACAACGGTTATGAAGTTGATCCTGAAGTAAGTGAATTCTTCTCTACTCACAGAAAGACTCACAACGCAGGTTGTTTCGATGCTTACAATGCAGAAATGAGAGCTTGCCGTTCTTCCCACATCATTACCGGTCTTCCTGATGCTTACGGCCGTGGTCGTATCATCGGTGACTACAGACGTATCGCTCTGTACGGTATTGACAGACTGATTGAAGATAAAATGGAACAGAAGGATTCCACCGGTCGCGTAATGACTGATGACGTTATCCGTCTTCGTGAAGAAATCTCCGAGCAGATGGTTGCTCTTAAATTAATGAAAGAAATGGCTGCTTCTTACGGTTGCGATATTTCCAAACCCGCTACTAACGTAAAAGAAGCTATCCAGGCTACTTACTTCGGTTATCTGTGCGCAGTTAAAGAACAGAACGGTGCTGCTATGTCCTTAGGACGTACCTCTACCTTCCTTGACTGTTTCGCTCAGAGAGACTTAAAGAACGGTACATTTACCGAAGAACAGATTCAGGAATTCGTTGACCACTTCATCATGAAGTTACGTTGCATCAAGTTTGCTCGTACTCCTGAATACAACCAGATCTTCGCCGGTGACCCTGTATGGGTAACCGAATCCTTAGGTGGTGTTGGTGTTGACGGTCGTCACATGGTTACCAAGATGACTTTCCGTTATCTGCACACCTTAACTAACCTTGGTGCTTCTCCCGAGCCTAACCTGACCGTACTGTGGTCTACCAGACTTCCTGAGAACTTCAAGAGATACTGTGCAAAGATGTCTATCCAGACTTCTTCCATCCAGTACGAAAACGACGACTTAATGAGAGTATCCCACGCTGATGACTACGGTATCGCTTGCTGCGTATCTTCCATGGTTATCGGTAAGGAAATGCAGTTCTTCGGCGCTCGTGCTAACTTAGCTAAGTGTCTGTTATACGCATTAAACGGTGGTGTTGACGAAGTTACCAAGAAACAGGTTGGTCCTAAGTACCGCGCTGTTACCGGTGACGTTCTTGATTTCGATGACGTTATGGATAAGTTCATCGATATGATGGAATGGCAGGCAGACGTTTATGTAAACACCTTAAACGTAATCCACTATATGCATGACAAGTACTGCTATGAAAGAGCACAGATGGCTCTTCATGACAGAGACGTTAAGCGTTACTTCGCAACCGGTATGGCTGGTCTGTCCATTGTTGCAGACTCCTTATCCGCTATCAAGTACGCTAAGGTTGAAGTTGTTCGTGACGAAGATGGTATCATCGTAGACTTCAAGACTACCGGTGAATTCCCTAAATACGGTAACGACGATGACCGCGTAGACAGCATCGCTCGTGATATCGTAGCTAAGTTCATGACTGCTATCAGAAGACATCATACCTACAGAAACGGTGTTCCTACCATGTCCGTTCTTACCATTACCTCTAACGTAACTTATGGTAAGGCAACCGGTAACACACCTGACGGACGTAAGAAAGGACAGCCTTTCGCACCCGGTGCTAACCCTATGCACGGACGTGATACCCACGGTGCAGTAGCTTCCTTATCTTCCGTAGCTAAATTACCTTTCAACCACGCAGAAGACGGTATCTCCAATACCTTCACCATTATTCCCGGTGCTCTTGGTAAAGAAGATCAGGTATTCTCCGGTGATATTGAATTAGATTTAAACAACTAATTTGACAGATTGAGAATTAAACTTAAATTAACAGGTCGGGCGGCTTCCCCGCCCGGTCATAAACAGGAGGAACACCATGGACGAAAAAGCTATGATTGACGATTTGATAAAATTGTTGGACTCCGGTATGGCAAGTGGCGTAGGTCACGTAAATGTCAACTTCGATGAAAACAACACCGATCAGAAGAACGTTCAGACAATGGGATGTACGGATTGTTCCAGAACCCCCTTGGCTTGCAGTGTTCCCACACTTCATCAGGGACTTGATGATTATAGCGGTCGCAAAGACAGCGACAACAATTAAAATTATAGGAGGAGCAAAACTATGGCAGCAGCAAATGCACAGGTTGATAACTTAGTAGCTTTACTTGATGGCTATGTAGTAAAAGGCGGTCATCACTTAAACGTAAACGTTCTGAATAGAGACACTTTATTAGATGCTCAGCAGCATCCTGAGAAGTATCCTCAGCTGACTATCCGTGTATCCGGATACGCAGTTAACTTCATCAAGTTAACTCCCGAACAGCAGGCAGACGTTATTTCCCGTACTTTCCACGAGGCTATCTAATCTGACCTTAAGCAAAACTTTAAGAGACTGTCACGAAAGTGGCAGTCTTTTTTTGTATTAAATTTTGTCCATTGTATTTTCTGCAAAAGACTGGTGTTTTGTGTGTAGACTGTGTATACTGGTAAATAGGAATATTGCCTTTCCATAGTTTAGGTATATAATCCCACAAAGAAAGGACTCATTATGCAAGGAAGAATTCATTCAATAGAAACTTTTGGAACAGTAGACGGTCCCGGCGTACGTTTTGTAGTATTTGTGCAGGGTTGCCCCATGCGTTGCGCTTACTGTCATAACCCGGATACCTGGGCAATGACCGGTGGCACTATGATGGAACCCGCTGAGATTATAGAACAATACGAAAGAAACAAAGGCTTTTACCGTGGCGGCGGTATTACCGTAACCGGTGGCGAACCCTTAATGCAGGTTGACTTTTTAATCGATTTATTCACGCTGGCAAAAGAAAAAGAGATTCACACCTGTATCGATAGCTCGGGTATCGCTTTTAACCGCAGCAACACTGAGTACGTAGAAAAACTGGATAAACTGATGACCTTAACCGATTTGGTTATGTTAGACATCAAACATATTAACCCTGATAAGCACAAAGAATTGACCCAACAGCCAAATGAACACATTCTGGATTTCTGTAGATATCTGGATGAAAAAGGCGTGGACATGTGGATTCGTCATGTAGTGGTTCCCGGTATTACCGATGATGATAAATATCTGGAAGAACTGGGCTACTTTATAGGCCAGTTCCACAATTTGAAGGCTTTGGACGTACTTCCTTATCATACCATGGGTGAAAAAAAATACGAATCCCTGGGTATGGAATACAAATTAAAGGGCGTTCCCGCCATGGATAAAGAAAAGGTTGTAGACAAGAAAGCGGTTATTTTGCAGGGTATCAAAAAGAGACGCGCTGAAATGGCGTAAAATAAACCGTCTGCTCAAAACCTGAGCAGACGGTTTTTTAATTATTCTTTTAAATTTATGGTGTAAATTTCTTCCACAGGAAATGTTATTTTTACCAATCCCATAGCCACAAACTTTCCACTCATTTTTCTAAACTCGCGTAAAATCAATTCGCTGGCTTTATAAAAAACAGCTTCCTCATCTTCCCCGGCAAGCGCTAATGTACAATGCGGCACCCAACTGTTCGGACAGTACCATTCCCAGCCGGTTGTATCAAAATCTTTTAAGTATTCATGCAATTCTCTTTGAAATTGATACATACCGCTATTCATTACAGGCGAAACAAATATTGTTCTTGTATCATTAAACATTCCAACAGCGGCAATATGGGCAGGCATTGATTGATGCGTATGTGCAAACCGCTTTAATTCTTCCATACACCTTGCTTCATCCACATCATTAAAGCAAGCCAAGGTAAGGTGTGGTCTGGTTTTCCATTCCAAGAATTTTGTACTCAATTTTTCTTCAGCTACCCGGTTGGCCAAATCAAAAAGTTTTTGTTCCGTTTCTTTGTCGTAATATAATTCTATCGCATATTGCATAATTCTTACCTCCTAACACTTATATCCATTTTTCCATATAACCGCAGGTAAAGGGAAAGAAATCAAATTTCTTTGTACCTGTGTGCACAAAGCTGTCTCTAATGACTTTTACACATTCACCAATATCTATTTTCTCAACTTTTCTTATCATATCAAGCTTCCTCCATTTCTTTTGTTAGCATCTCAAGCAATTGATTTACAGAAAAGATTCCAATATCCCCCTCTTCACGTTTACGGACAGAAACAGTTTGACTCCCTGCCTCTTTTTCACCAACCACCAGCATATATGGAACTCTTTCCATTCTGGCGCTTCGGATCTTATAACCGATTTTCTCATCCCGAAGGTCAATTTCACAACGGAATCCTTCCTGGCGTAAAACCTTTTCCACAGACTCCGCATACGCCGTATACTTATCTGAAATAGGTAAAATTTTCACCTGCACAGGGGATAACCACAACGGAAACTTTCCTGCATAGTGTTCAATCAGAATACCGATAAAGCGTTCCACTGAGCCAAGCACTACTCTGTGTATCATAATCGGCCGATGTTTTTGTCCGTCTGCTCCGATATATTCCGCCTCAAAACGTTGGGGCAACTGGAAATCCAATTGGATAGTTCCGCACTGCCAGGTTCTACCGATAGAATCCTCCAAATGAAAATCTATCTTAGGTCCATAAAAAGCACCATCCCCTTCATTTACAACATAATCCAATCCCAAGTCCTTAAGTGCCTTTTCTAAACTACCGGTTGCCAGTTCCCAATCCTCGTCACTGCCTATAGAATTCTCTGGTCTCGTGGACAATTCCACATGATAGTTGAAACCAAATTTAGAGTATACCTCATCAATCAGTTTTACTACACTTTTAATTTCTCCCTGCACCTGTTCTTCCGTCATAAATACATGGGCATCATCCTGCGTAAAACAACGCACACGCATCAATCCGTGTAACGTACCTGATTTCTCATTTCTGTGTACAAGTCCTAGCTCTCCTATTCGCATGGGTAAATCCCTGTAAGAACGAGGTTCCATCTTGTACACTAACATACCACCAGGACAATTCATGGGTTTGATTGCATAATCCGTATCATCAATCTCCAGTGCATACATGATATCCCGATAGTGGTCCCAGTGTCCTGAAGTCTCCCAAAGCTTTCTGTTAAGAATAATTGGTGTGGATATTTCCACATATCCCTCACGGACATGAATCTTTCTCCAATAATCCAAAAGCAAATTCTTTAACATCAGCCCCTTCGGCAGGAAAAATGGAAATCCCGGTCCCTCGTCAAATAAAGCAAACAGTCCCAATTCTTTTCCTATCTTTCTATGATCCCTTTTCTTTGCTTCTTCCAGTCTGTTAAGATATGCTTCCAGCAATTCCTTATTGGGGAAAGAAGTCCCATAGATTCTTGTAAGCATTTTGTTCTTTTCATCTCCACGCCAATAGGCACCGGCAACGGACAGTAGCTTAAACGCTTTGATGGCACTGGTATATGCCACATGCGGTCCCGCACAAAGCTCCACATACTCTCCCTGCTGATAAAAGCTTAATTCTTCTCCCTCCGGCAAATCCTGAATCAGTGCAACCTTATACGGTTCTCCCTTCTCCTCCATAAGCTTAATTGCCTTTTCCCGACTCAGCACGTAATGGCGAAGTTGCAGATTTTCCTTTACGATTTTCCTCATTTCTTCTTCAATTTCTTCAAACCTGTCCGCAGAGAATTCAAAATCAAACTCAAAGTCATAATAAAATCCGTCTGCCGTAGCAGGTCCGATTGCGCACTTCGTATCCGGATACAGGCGTTTCACTGCCTGTGCCAGAATATGCGCCGTCGTGTGACGAAAAGCATTCTTTCCCAACTCCTCCTCAAATTTTGCTTCCATAATGGAACCATCCTTCATACTAATCTTCATTTTCATCTTTCCTTTCTTTGAAAAATTTTGATTAACATAAGAATCACTTTTGCATCCTACCCAAAGGGCTGTCTAATTCACAGAAACTTTGAAGAGATTTCTTAGAAATAAAAAACACCCCTAAAGACACAATACTTGTATCTTTAAGGGTGCAAATATGCACGGTTCCACCTTATTTTTTCACTTCAGATTCTAACAAATCCTAATCTTTAACGCAGATATACGTCAATACTTACCTCTACTTTCAGCATTGCAGCTCTAGAATGGTTTTCACATATCATGTGTATAAGCATCTTCCACCATGTGATGCTCTCTCTGGATACGTCAAATACGTTACTTGTTTCCGTCGTCGCTTTTCTTATGTTAATTTAGGAAAGTATAACACTACGTTTTTTTCATGTCAAGCCATTTATACTCAATAATTGCGGAATATTGGAAACTTTCAGAAAACCCTTGTATTTATTATTAATTTATATTAAAATACTATTGATGATAAATTTATATCATTAGCAACATGTTTTAAGGAGGATATTTATTATGGCATTTGTAATTAATGATACTTGTGTTGGTTGTGGTGCTTGTGAATCTCAGTGCCCCGTTGGTGCTATTTCCATGGGTGATGGTAAGATGGAAATCGATCCTAACACCTGCATCAACTGCGGTTCTTGCGCAGGCTGCTGCCCCGTAGGCGCTATCGTTGAAGAATAATTAGCGACAGACTAGGCTGTAAACCATTCGGTTTACAGCCTTTTTTTTTTTAAACTTCTGCCTGTTTTCTACTCTTTTTATCCTTTTTCACCGCCTCTGTATTCTTTAGAAATCTTCTCTTTTTTCTAAGCAATTCATCAATTTTTTTATAGTGTTCTTCCTCTCTCTTCACCTTTTCGGCATCCCGCTCTTCTTCCCGTTCTTCCTGCATTCGGAATTGATAATCCAGCTCCTTAATCACACTTTCTTTCATTTCCTGACACAATGAAGCATTATTTTCCTGCAACACCTCGCGGAACATCTGTTGTAAAAGCCATTGCAGACGCTTCATCTTATCGTCACCTGTTTCCGGGCGGAAAGCTGCACGCTCCGTAGTCATAACCTGTAATTTTTCTGTACCGGTTGCATCTCTCGCCGGTATCTGCACCAGGTCACCCTTTCCTACATTTACAGTCTTTTCCAGTACTTCCGCCCTTTCTTCTCTTCTGTTTTCATCCGGCACTTCTTCTCCTTTGGCTCCCCCAACCGGTGTAACAACATCCAGTTTCCCATTTTTTAATACCATTCTGATTGCCTTCAACTGTAATCCCCTCTCCTTCAAATTTTTAATTTCCAGAAACCTCTCAATATCTTCTTCCGTATAATAACGGTGGCCCAGTTCATTCCGCTTAATCGGAAGCTTTAATTCCTCTTCCCAATACCGAAGTACATGTGCCTCCACACTCACCTTTTTTGCTGCATCTGAAATCATAAACATACTGCTCATCTTTTATCCTTCCTTTCATTTTTAATCCATATAAAAAGAGAACAAAACGCAGCACTTCTCTGCATCTGTTCTCTTTTGTATTTGTTATATGTAATTTTTAAGAATAACTTCCGGTATCGGAAATCTGTTTCCGCCCTGTACTAACTATGCTGCTTGTCCAAATTAGCAAACTTAGTGTAGTTAGGTAACCATGCCAGCTCTACCGTACCAATGGGACCGTTTCTTTGCTTTGCAATAATAATCTCGGCTACATCCTTACGGTCTGTATCATGGTTATAGTAATCATCTCGATAGATAAACATAACCACGTCGGCATCCTGCTCAATGGCACCGGATTCACGCAAGTCGGAAAGCATGGGGCGATGGTCCGGTCTCTGCTCTACCGCACGGGATAACTGGGACAATGCCAGTACCGGTACGGACAGTTCTCTCGCTACCGCTTTTAAGGAACGGGATATATCGGAAATTTCCTGTTGTCTGGAATCGCTTCGTCCGCTACCAGACATCAACTGTAAGTAGTCGATGATAATCATGGACAGGTCATGCTCCAGCTTGTACTTTCTACACTTGCTCCTCAGTTCTGCAATACTGATACCAGGGGTATCATCAATAATTAAATTGGAACGTCCGATAACGCCTGCACTCTCAATCAGTTTCTCCCACTCCTGGTCAGAAAGCTGACCGGTTCTGATATGCTGGGAATCTACTTTGGATTCCAGCGAGAACAAACGGTTAACCAACTGCTCCTTTGACATTTCCAAACTGAAAATCGCTACGGTTTTATTCTGTCTGAAGGCTACGTGCTCCGCAATA
>JAZNNL010000180.1:0-5507 GCA_045580245.1 Lachnospiraceae bacterium | reverse complement strand
CCGATTGCCTGGCTTTCCAAATCCTCTACTTTTGCCTTTGCCTCATTTACCGCATCCTTCAAATTTCCCAGGTTTACCGCAATATTAATTTCTCCGGCAAGTTCTGATACTTCCGCTTCTGCTTCTGCCAAATCTGCTTCCAGCTCTGCCTTGGCAGTTTCATACTTTGAAAATTCTACTGCAGCTTCGTTGGCAACACGCTGCGCTTCCAAGTATAACTGTTCTGCAGCGGTTCTCTGCTTGTTTAACTCTGCAATTGCATTTGCATTACCACTGCTGACGCTGTACTGGTGATTTAACCAGTTATCCAGATTTGCCAGATCATTCTGCTTCTGTAACAAATCCATATCGGCAGTTTCCTTTGCCGCCTTTGCAGTATTATAAGATTCTTCCTGGGCTTCAATGGCTGCTTCCAAATCTTCCACTTTCTGTTGTGCAGCAATCAACTGTTTGCGGTAGCTTGACGTAGATTCGGGAGAACCGGCATTCTGCATGGTTTCCACACTCATACCACCTGCCAAAAGTGCCGTATTATAAGCCTGCTGCGCCAGTTCCAATTCTGCTCTGGCCGCTTTTAATTCTTCACTTTCCTTATCTTCCAGATAGCAGATAATATCACCTGCTGCAACGGTATCTCCTACCCGCACTTCCACACCGGTTACTTTTCTGGATTCTGTAATTTTTACATTATATAAATCACCACATTCCACCGTACCGGTTCCCCGTACCTTTTCCGTAATGGTACCGGAGGTGATGTACTGTGCCGCAACCTCAGGCAGACTGTAATTCATGATTGTATTAGAAAAAAATGTCAGCACTAACAGGATAGACAAAAAGACAATTGCCGCTGTTTTTACCCATTCTCTTTTTCCTTTGGTATTCTCTTTCATAGTAATTCTACCTTTCTTCCCCTGCCACGGTTTACCTAATCCTGCAGGTACTTCTGTTTATTGCAATATTTATACTTAACCTTTGACACCGCCCTGATACGTGATACCGTCAACCAGGTACTCTTCTCCATATAAAAATACCAGTAAGCTGGGAACCATATAAATGGTTGCCACTGCAAAGGCAAGTCCGATTTCCCCCTCATTAATCTTACTTAAAAACACCGATAAGGGATGTTTTTCTGCATCTGATAATAAAATCAGCGGTTGCTCTACCATATTCCAATAATCGATAAATACCAGTATCGCCGCTGAGCAGATTGCTCCTTTACAAAGAGGAAAACAGACTCTTCTGAATATCTGCCATTCCCCTGCCCCGTCAATCTGTGCCGCTTCAATGACACCCGTAGGAATACGCCGCATAAACTTCGTCAATAAATACACCGCAAAGGGTGAAAAAATACCCGGTAGCCAAATTGCCCAATTGGTATCTATGATGTTAAACCAGTTGGATACCAGATAGTTGGGAACCAATGTAACCTGATAGGGCATTAACATCAATATGATATAAGAAAAGAAAATAATTTCCCTAAGCCGTCCCTTGTACCGGCTAAATCCATAGGCAGCCAAAGTTGCCACCACCAATTGGAATATCACTATCGGCACTACTAAAATCACTGCATTCCAGAACTTCAATAAATACTCCGGGCTCTTAAAAAGCACAGTGATGTACTGGCTGAAGGATACCATATCCGGAATGAATTTCAGATTTACTTTTTCAGAAATATAAACCTTGCCGCCGCTTTCACTGGTAGCAAATACGGAACCGTAATTGGCGGATATTTCCGAAGCTGACATAAAGGAATTGGTAATCGTCAGCACGATAGGTAGCAAAAACAAAACTGCGAAGGCTGCCGCAACAAGGGTTGCAATGGCAATTTTGAAGCCATGCCACCTGCTACGTCTTCTGGCTCTTTTTCTATCCCGCTTTTGCAAAAGCTCGGTCTGCGGTCTGATTTTTTTCTCTTTCCTCATCCTTCCACATCCTTTCCGAAGCGGTTCTCAAAAAGAAAGAGAATACCGATAATCACAATCATCACCAGTGACATCAGTATGGCTGCTGCCGACAGTCTCTGATAATCCAAGGTTGCGAAGGCATTGTTCATAAAATGCTGTAACAGATAAATGGCATCGTAGGGATGGTCTCCCGTCAGCAGATATACCTCTCTGAATACCTTAAAGGAATTAATCAGAGACATAATGGTTACAAACAACATGGTAGATGACAAATATCTGATTTTGATATGTATAAATGTCTGAAACGGCGTTGCACTTTCTAACCTTGCCACTTCCAGCACATCCCTGGGAATACTGGCAAGTGCCGCCATAAACAGAATCATGTTATAGCCTAAGTTTTTCCACAAAAAGAGTATGATGACTACAATCTGTGAGTACTGGGATTTCATCCAGTCTATTTTATCAAGTCCCAAAGCCAGCAAAACATCATTTATCGCACCGTTATAATGAAATAAAACCTGCCAGATCAATACAATGGACGCTACCGGTACCATCATGGGACTTAAGAAAAAGGTTCTGAACTGACTTTTAAACGGTAATTTTGCATCCAGTACCATAGCCAAAAGCAGGGACAAGCCTACTGCCAAAGGTACCGCTATGGCAGAAAAGGTCACCGTATTCTTTACTGCAGTCTTAAATGCCGCATTCTTTAATACTCTTTCAAAATTATCTAAAAATACAAAATTCATCGAGATAGGGTTATCCACTACCGAATAAAAAATAACTACCAAAAAAGGAATAATAAAAAACAACAACACGCCAATAAGGCTAGGGGCTATGTAAAGCCCCGAGCCAAATTTTAATTTTCTGAGACGTTTCGTGGATTTTGTTTTCACTCTGCCTGTTTTTTCTGCCTTTACCCTCTTATGCAACGTCTATACTCTCCTTCTTGTTTCAACCTCGTTTACAACTTGATTATAGCTTTCTATAGATACGTTGTCACCTTAAGAATTTATGAAGTTTTTTTACATAATTTTTAAAATTTTTAAGAATTTTTATACTGTATTTTGCAGAGTTCCATCCTCTCTTTTGATGCCACTCCAAAATACCAGCCCGATTGCACTTGCAAGGGCTACAATAAACATAATGATATATGCATACAGTTCGTCCGGAACCCATGCAATCGCCTTGTCAAACCAGAAAGTGGTGGAGAAGTTCACCACAAAGTGCATCAGCATACAAGGCAGGATGGATTTGTATCTTTCCGCAAGCCAGCCAATAATCAAACCTCCGGCAAAGGCATAAATACCCTGTATCAGATTCATATGAATGAAGCCAAACAGAAATGCCTGTAATATATTCGCCATCCAGAACTTAGGAAAGGCTTTCTTTGCATAATATAAAATCAGACCACGGCAAAGGATTTCTTCCCCGATAGGTGCCAATACTACGGTTGCGAGAGTTGCCAGAATATCAAAACCGATATCCATCGTTTCCATGGATTCCACAAAACTCTCCACATACTTGGGCATAATATAGGTCTCAATCCCCACAAGACCGTTACTCATCAGAAGCATCACAATACCACCGATAGTTGCAATCACTACCGCTTTCGGGGAAACATGTTTCACTGATTCTTTCAATTTCGGTTTCTTACAACCAAAATAATACCATACCCCAAAAATAGGCAGGCTTAAGAGATGATAGAAAAAGACCCCGCCGGTCAGTGCCTTCATCACTTCTTCCATATAATAATCCATGGCTACGCTTTGGGATGCCTCGGGATGCTCCATCATAAAAAGCACCATTTTTACAATCCCCATACCAATGGCATAGACAAAGCCTATGATAATTTGTAATCCCAAACAGGCAATCGCCGGTAACCATGATAAAAAGAAATATCCGATTCTGTCACCGACACTCGGTTTTCTGGGTCCTTGTTCCGCTCCGGGTACTGCATAAGGCGGCATGGGCGGTATGTACTGTGGCTGCTGACCGTAAGGTTGTTGCATAGGCTGCTGTGTATATGGCTGCTGCGCATAGGGTTGTTGCATTGGCTGCTGTATATATGGCTGCTGCGCATACTGCTGTGTGTACTGTTGTCCATTCTGTTGCTGATTCATCTGATTTGTATCCATTTCGTTCCCCTTTACAAACACTTCATTTTCTTTGATTGCAATCCTTTGCATATCAAAGTATATTGTAGCATACCGCACCTGCATTGTCATTAAATTCCCTTTATTTGATACCATTTTCCTATGTACTGCGCTACCAATTGTTTTTTATTTCATTTTTTGCTAAAATACATTATATAAGTAAGCACAAAATTATAGTTTTTGAGGCAGGACTGATAATATGATAATAAAAAACGGACTTGTTTTTACTGAACAATTTACTTTTGCCCCCTTGCATGTCCATACTGACGGCGAATACATTTCTGCATTACAGGCAGACGATTCTTTGGCAGATACGGTTTTTGATGCCACAGGCTGTTATGTATTGCCGGGACTTACGGATATTCATTTCCACGGATGTAACGGGTATGATTTTTGCGAAGGAACCGATACTGCTTTTTCAGAGATTACCGCTTTTGAATTTAAAAAAGGCGTCACCTCCGTCTGCCCTGCTACCATGACTCTTCCCTATGAGGAATTGGAACACATTTGCATGGCTGCCGGTGATTTTCAAAGTGCCCAAGCCAAGGGCAACACCACTCCTGCAATGGCTGACTTAATCGGTATCCATTTAGAAGGTCCTTTTATCAATCCAAATAAAAAAGGTGCCCAGAACACTACCCATATCGTGCCTCCCTCCGTTCCATTCTTAATGCATTTACAAAATAGTTGTAACGGACTGATTAAACTGGTATCTTTAGCGCCGGAACTGCCGGATGCCCTTTCCTGTATTTCTTCCTGCAAGGATACGTTTCACTTTTCCATCGCTCATACCGAAGCAGATTATGATACGTCCATGCTCGCTTTCAAAGCAGGGGCTGACCATGTGACCCATCTGTACAACGCCATGCCCCCTTTTACCCACCGTTCTCCCGGTGTAATCGGTGCTGCCTTTGATTATAAAGATTGCTTCGTGGAACTGATTTGTGACGGTGTACACAGTACCCCCACTGCAGTCCGTGCCGCTTTTACCCTATTTGGTGCAGAACGTATGGTACTTATCAGTGACAGTATGGAAGCCTGCGGCAAGCCTGACGGGACTTACAGTCTGGGCGGTCTCACGGTAAATGTTTCGGGTAATCGTGCCACTCTTTCTGACGGTACCCTTGCCGGTAGCGTCACTCCGCTCTATGAATGTATGAAAACGGCAGTTTCCATGGGCATTCCACTGGAAGCGGCAGTTCGTGCCGCCACCATAAATCCCTGCCGCTCCATCGGTGCGGACAAATTATATGGCAGCATCACCCCCGGAAAGAAAGCCCATTTTCTAATCCTCGACCAAAAGGATTTGTCCATAAAAGCGGTTATCAAAGGAAATTTTGTATTATCCGGCCAGGTGTAGCAATTGCAACAAAGAGAGGCTATGGCCAAATGGCAGATTCAGATATTTGCCACCAAAAAGCTTTCCGGCGCAGACCCTTGGTAAACG
>JAZNNL010000179.1:0-11005 GCA_045580245.1 Lachnospiraceae bacterium | reverse complement strand
TTTTTGAAACATTATCTATCAATGTTATTTCCATTCAAACTCACCACCAACTTCAAATCTTCGCGTGCTTTCAACTCTTCATAAAGCTGAAAGTTTCAAGTGAATCTCAATCACATTTACTCTCTAAACTATTAGGTTATATTCTCACATCAAATAACTCCATGCTCTACAATAGAAAATGTTGTTGCATCACAATCTATCTCAGCCAATACACCCATAGGCATTACCATCATAGGAGTGTGATGTACAAAATCCACATTTTCCAAAATAATCATATCATCTCGATGAACTTCTTGGTTAATAACTCTTAAAAGAGTCTTTCTACTTTCTTCATCAAGTTTACCAGTTATTATACCAGTAGCCTTATCAAATACACCAGCTGCCGCAAAAGCACGCAATTCATGTAAACCAGCCAAATAATCTCCGTAGGGAGCACCATGTTCTATAGCAATAAATGTATCTTCAAAAAAATTAGAACTCGGGAAATATTTTGTACCCATAATTTGACGTAATGGTCCTCCACATAGACAGAACAATCTTCCTTGCCGTTTACCAGTCCCCTGTAAAATGTTGTAACCACCGTTCTTTTCCCATTTAATCTCTGAAACAGGAATATTTCTCCATTCTATTGGTGTGATTTGTTCGCTACATTTTATTTCACCAATTACTTCACTACTAAATAATGTTCTGAAAATTGAATTTTTTGTATATTCATCCAATGAGCCGGGCTGTGCGATTGGAGTCAGAACATTAGGACCATAATAGGTTCTTACTCCCGCATAGGCAAAAACAGCCATCCACGTTGCAATATCAGAATATCCCATAAAAACTTTTGGATTATCGTGAATAATCTGTATATCAATATATGGTAAAACGCGGTACGAATCGTCTCCACCCATGTTGCATATGATTCCGTTTATATCGTGATTCTGTAACGCCCACATCAAATCCTCGGCTCTTTTTTCTGGATGTTCATATAAAAAACTCGAACCTGCCAACGCATTTGGTGTTTCTATTATACGTACTCCATAGATTTCCTCCAAACGACTTTTTCCAATTCGATAACGCGGAAGCATGTCTTCATCTCCTGCTCTGCCTCCAGACAAAGAGATAAGTGCTATAGTATCTCCCCTACTCAACTTTTTAGGTACAATTAATTCTTTCATTTAGTTTTTCTCCATCACTTATTAAAATCTTTAATCAAAATATATCTCACAGAATCCAGCAGATGTTCAAAAATCTCTGGCTGAAAATTTAGTGCATGTGACCAAATCATTACGCCTCTATACGCATATAAAAAGGTATCCATAACTATTTCCGCAGGAATATTGTTAAACTCCCCTGTCGTTACACCATAGGCTACCAATTTACGCCACAGCGTCAACTCTTGTCTATTATCTGTCGTCAACGGATGCTCTTGATGTATTGTTGCATATTCGAATAAAGCCAACGCCAAAGACTCCTCATTATTCACCATATCTCGATAATAAATATCTAATAGGTTCTCTAACACTTGTGTCGCGCTTTTTCCATCAGCTATATCTTTGGTTACCGATTTATCCTTATGTAATAATTCCAGAAGAATCTCTTCTTTGTTACCAAAGTGACGATACAATCCCCCTTTACTTAATCCTGTTGCATCGCATATATTTTGCATAGAAACAGCTTTAAATCCTCTTGCTGAAAACATTTTTTTTGCTTCTTGTAAAATCAGACTTCTGGTCTTTTTCCCTTTTTCTCCCATGTCGCCTCTTTTTGCGACTGCACAGTCGCCTTTTTGTTTATATTATACTTTACGCGCAATAGAATGTCAACAAATAAACACCCTTGGTTTTAAACCAAGAGTGTCATAGCTCTACAATATTCATCACACAATTATCACTGTAAACTTCAAATTTTGCTTTCTACCCATAATAAATATTTTGGGCACATGTGGGTAGAAATTTCATCCCTTTATTGCAGACGTTTCTACCCAAACAGGTCAATTTTGACTGTTATGGGTAGAATAATTCATTCCCTCGTCTACCCTTAACACACTATTATTCAGTTCATGGGATGAAAAATCTACCCATAAAGGCATTTATAATACCTTATGGGTAGATTTTTGACGTCATGTCCGCCATATCCATTCACATTTTTCATTCCTGTGGCAGGAAAACAAAATAAAAGTTTTCACTCATTATTATATATACTTTTAATCCCCTTAGTTTTCCCAATTCGCTTTTAATGCCTCCACTACTTTATCAAATCCCATACCGTGGGAGGCTTTGACTAAGACTGTGTCACCGCTTTGTAAAATCTCGGGTAACTTTTCCAATAATTCTTCTCTGGTGGAAAAGTAGTAAATGGTGGATGCTTTCGCAGGTGTGATATTTTCTCCGGTAGCCCGATTGCATACATCCGCGTCACACCCGTCTGCCACGCTCACCGCCGCCTCATACATATGACGGGAGTTTTCTCCCACGCAACAGATTACTTCTATGCCCTGTTCAACTGCGTATTTCCCCACACCTGCATGCATGGCATCGGAATTTTCACCCAGCTCAAACATATCTCCCATAACAGCTACTTTACGACCGGTTGCCGTTTTTAAAAGTTCCAGTGCAGCCTTCATGGAAACCGGATTTGCATTGTAGCAATCATCAATTACGATTTTGTCGGAAAGCTTGATGATATTACTTCTGCCACCTACAGGCTTTACACTCCTAATACCTTCTTCAATCTCTTCAACAGAAAGTCCCAGCAATCTGCCTACCAGAGCTGCAGCTGTGGCATTGATTACCATATGATGTCCCGGCAGGGGAATCTCTACAGGACAAGTACATTCCTTCACATATTTCTGACCGGCATTGTCGGCACAACATTCATAAACAACTGTATCTTGTTCCGGCAACTCCTTACTCATATGCAGAACCGCACGGCTACCCAAAAGCCCCAGATTTTCTACATCCGTAGCATACACTTCCAGGCCTGCGTTTTCTGAAAGTCCGAAATGATGCACTTTCTTACCGTTTACCTCGCTAACTGCGGATAACTTATCATCTTCTCCATTTAAGCAGACTTCTCCGTCAGGTGCCATATATGCAAAAATCTCCGTTTTCGCCTGAAATACACCGTCCCTGTCATGGAGATTTTCCAAGTGACACTGACCGATATTGGTAATCACACATACATTGGGACGCGCCATGGCTCCCAATCGGCTCATCTCACCGAAGTCACTGATACCCATTTCTACCACTGCTGCCTCGTGTTCTTTACGGATGCGCAGCAATGTCAGCGGCAAGCCAATTTCGTTATTAAAATTGCCCTCAGTCTTTAAAACATTGTATTTTGCAGACAATACCCCTGCAATAAATTCTTTGGTACTGGTCTTACCTACACTACCGGTAATCCCTATAACAGGAATAGATAACTGTGCCCTATAAAAAGCCGCAATCTTCTTTAACGCCTCAAAAGTATCCTGTACCAGAATATAGGCCCCCCAGCTTTCCACAGGTGTTCCGCATTCTTCCAGTACCGTTTCCGGCGTCTTTTCCGTCACTACACAAAGTGCACCGGCATCAAACACCTGCCCAATAAAGCGGTGTCCGTCCACTCTCTCACCCTTTGTGGCAAAAAAGAGTCCGCCGGCTTCCATTTTACGGGAATCAATCACCGCACAGGTAATCTCTGTATTTTGCGCTTCCCAATCACAATATAAAGTGCCGTTACAGGCGTCTGCAATGTTCTGCAATGTCATGTTTAGCATGATTTTTTTCTCTCCCTTACGGATATCTCAATCAATTTTTCACAAAGGTCTTCATAACCGATGCCTACCGCTGCTGCCTCCTGGGGCAGAAGAGAAGTCGGCGTCATACCGGGAAGGGTATTTGCTTCCAGACAATAGATTTCTTCCTGTTTACTCATCATAAAGTCCATGCGGGCATAATTCTTTAATCGCAGAACACGGAAGGCCTCTTCCGCATAATGCTGCATTTCCGCAGTTTTTTCAGGGGATAATTCTGCAGGACAGGTCTCAACGGCACTGCCTGCCTGATATTTATTTTTATAATCGTAAAATCCTACCAAAGGTGCAATTTCAATGATGGGAAGCGCCTTTCCATCCAATACACCACAGGAAAATTCCCTGCCTTCGATATACTGTTCAATAATGGCTTCCTCATCATAGGAAAAAGCAATCTGTTTTGCCTTTTCATACTCTTCATCGTTACGGGCAATGGTAACCCCTACACTGGAACCGCCGCAGCTGGCTTTTACAATACAAGGGTATGGTACTTTTTCACTTTCCACCGCACCCTTTTTCAGACGGATTCCCTTAGGCGTAGGAATACCGTATCGGATAAACATATCCTTGGTAAGCCCCTTATCCATACAGATTGCAGAACTTACATAATCTGTACCGGTATACGTAATACCCATCAAATCGAAATAAGCCTGAATCTTACCGTTTTCACCGTTTTCACCATGAAGGGCCATAAATACCACATCCGCCATCTGACAAAGTCTGATAACGTTAGGTCCAAAATAATTTTTATCCCAGTCAGGGCGCATGGCTTTTACCGCTTCCAAATCCGGATTCGTTTCTTTAATACCGGTTACCTGTGCTTCCCAGTCTTTTTCGATATCAAAAATCCGGTCAACATCATCTCCTTCATATCCTAAAAACACATCCAGCAAAATAGCTTTATGTCCTTTACTTTTTACCGCACGGTAAATCCCTTTACCGGAAATCAGAGAAACATCTCTTTCTGTACTGATTCCTCCTGCAAGTACTACAATATTCATTTTGTTTCCTCCTGTCTATGGCTCAATATTTCGCTTAATATCATAACATAGCCGGCAAGACGCTCCACGTCGGTACGCCCGGCTTCTTTATCATCTGCATATTTTTCAGACCAGCGGATATGACAAACTGCATCTTCATTGCTTCCGGCAAGATAATGCAGATGGTCTTCAATCATGGTTGCATATTCATGATTGGTAATCACATAATCAATGGCTGATACTAAAATCATCTCCCAAAGCAGTATATCTTCCCCCTGCTTTAAACCGCTTCCGGTCATATAGAAGTTATCATTTGCCCGAACTGCTACATCTTCTGCTACCGCAAACAGTACCTTCATCATGCTGGCACAAATATCCACATCTACATTACGCTTGGTGAAAGCATATGTTAACGCCCCAAATACCTGCGCCTTATTATAGGCATCCAGCGTAACACCGGTTCCTAAATTTTTCACTTCTTTGTGATAGGCATGCTGCCCTGTAGCACGATATAACTCTGCCGCCGCATAAAACATTGCTTCCTGGGGTACATCTTCAGCCTTCTGTAAATAGTCCCACGCCCTGTCAGCCGCCTGTAGACAAACCGTAGCATATGTACTGTCATATTTCTGATAGGTATAACTGAACTTCGCAAGAACTGCCGCCAGCCATGCCGTCTGTTCTTTATCCACGGTATCCCCCGCAAGCACTGCACCGGTCTGACTATCCTGTGCAGCCAAAAGCCGTATAATATACTCTTTGATTAAACTGATTAGTTGCGGTTGTGCACCTTCCGGAGTTCCCCTATCATATACGTTACCAAATAATTCATAGGATAAAAGCAGAGTGGAAACACACTCGCAAACACTTCCGATATCCCCGTTTTCTAATTCTTTTCGGGAAACAGCAAGCTCTGCTAACGTTTCTGACATCAGATTATCATATAAAGTGTTTTCTATCACAAAGGAATGAGACTGTCCTATCATGTCACATTCCACATAGTACATCCCCTCTGTGGCAAATGCAGAAAAGTCCCCGTAACTATTATATTCACCGGTAGTCTCATCATACGCGGGTTCTTCTAATTTGCCCGTAAATACCACTTCTTTAGAATTTGCATCTACTACATCAAATGCACTTGGAAGCCTGTCTCCGCGCACTAAAATAAGCTTTGTACCTGCCGCTTCATAACCGATTCTGTCTACCAGAATCCCCGGCTGCATCAATGGCACTTCATAGGTAAGTACCGGTGCAGTTTCCATGCTGACAGGTCCCACTAAAGCTACTGTGGCACTTGTGTCCGCAGGCGCAGTTTCCCCACCACATCCGGAAAGAACCGTTGTTCCCAACAGAATAAATACCAGCAAATATGCAATTCTGTTTTTGAGTCCAAAACCTTTGCGCACTTTCGTTTCCTTTCTCATTTGCATGAAAACATACATTTATATATTATAGCACGAATCCTTTCATGGGTAAAGAGAGTCCGCCTAGGAAGACGCACTCTCTTTCTCTGCATCATATACAATTTTACCGTCTATAATCGTATAAAGTGTCTTTGTGGTAATTTCCATGGGGTTCCCGTCAAATATCGCAATATCCGCATCTTTTCCGGGTTCAATACTGCCCACCCGGTCTGCTACACCACATATTTTTGCAGGATTAATGGTAATTGCTTTTAACCCGTCTTCAAAGGACAGACCTGCTTTGACTGCCATTCCCGCACACAGAGGCAGGGCCTGAATCAGCGATACCGGATGATCCGTACATACAGCCGTGAGGATGCCCGCCTCGCTTAAAATACCTACCGTTTTAAACGCCATGTTCTGCACTTCGATTTTACTGCGGCTGGAAAAATCCGGTCCCACAATAGCAGGATATCCGGCTTCTACCAGTTTTTCTGCAATCAGATGCCCTTCACTGCAATGGTCTAGAGTCATACGAAGTCCGTATTCTTTGGCAATCCTGATAGCAGTAAAAATATCATCAGCCCGGTGTACATGGGCTTTTAAGGGAATTTCACCGGTTAATACCGGTAGCCAGGGCTCTAATCTGAAATCTTCTTTAAAATCATCGTTTCCCTGTTCTTTCTGCTCTTTATATTGCTTCGCTTTAAATAGTTCTTCCCTTAAAATCGCAGCAATGGACATTCTGGTAATGGGGCTCTTCCCCTGCCCCGAAAAATTGACTTTGGGATTTTCACCAAACGCCACCTTCATAGCTGCCGGAGCCTTTACAACCAAATCATCAATACAACGCCCTTTGGTTTTGACAAAAGCAAACTGTCCGCCCACCACATTGGAACTGCCGGGACCAATCATAGCAGAAGTAATCCCTGCCCGAACTGCATCATCAAAAGCAGCATCCATAGGATTGATGGCATCGATTGCCCTAAGATAAGGAGTGCAGGGGTCCACATTTTCATTACAGTCATCCCCCTCCATTCCTTTCTTTTCTTCTGTGATACCCATGTGACAATGGGCTTCTATCAATCCGGGCAACACCCATGCTCCCTGCGCATCCAATACCTTCCCGGCAGGACCGTGGGGCATATCACCAATGGCACCTTCCCTGACTTCCTTGATTTTTCCGTGCTCAATCCAAATTGTACCGTTTTCATATACCTGACCTGCCATGGTCAGAATTTTACCACCTGTTATATACATACCTCTTACTGCAGCTGTCCCAAGGGGTCCACCGCTTCTCCGTTTAATGTGACTTTAAAATATGCATTGGTCCCTTCCACGCTGTAGTATATGGTAGGAGCTGCAATATAACCTAAAACCGCACCTTTTTCTACGGTTGCACCTTTTGTAACCGCAATATCCTTTAACTGCCCGTAAGTTACTTCATAACCGTTTCCGATATCCACAGACACTGCATTGCCGATTTCTTCATCATAAAATACATCTGTTACCCGTCCGGATGCCACAGCAGAAATCGCATCCCCCTCATTGGCTGATAGAATCATGGCAGGGTTGTATTTGTATTGTTCCAGCGTAGAGAAAAATACAGTTTTGTCCATGCTGTAAGGAATCAGCACATTGCCTGCCACGGGCCATACCAGGGAATCTCCTGTCTGAAACTGTGCTGTAACGGGCTCTTCCACCATATCCGAAGATGCTTCATCTGCTGCCATGGCTGCCAAATCCTCGGCATCCTCCATTTCCTGTGCAATTTCAACATCCTCTGCTGAAGCATTTTCTGCTTCTTCCAATGCCAAATCGGTTTCTGCATCCGCAACACTTTCACTTAAAATGCCTGCATCCAACGCAGGGGCTACCGGTTCCTCATTTACAGGATCTGTATTTTCCGCACTCTGCAAATTTTGATAAATATCCAGAGTATGTCCGTTAGTAAGCCCCGGAATTTCCACATCACCGGAACCGGCTTCCTCCATAGGTGCATAATCCAAATCATCCTCAGGAACCGCTAAGAATTCTTCTCCCATATCATTCTTTTTGTTTTGTACGATATAGTCGTTTTCTTCCTCCTCCAACAGACTAAAGTCAATGTTATATCCGTCGTTCTTCGCCTTATCTTCATTGCTTTTGACATAAATCCCTGTCATGGTCAGTGCTGCCAGTACAAATATAGAAGAAGCAATCATGATTGTTTTTTCTTTTTTGCCTGTATTTCTGTTTTGTCTTCTCATAATCCATCCGCATCCTTTCTTATTTTTCCCTATATCAATCAATCGTTATTCGATTATTGTTTCTTGTACGGATAGTTTTACCTTAAAATACTGTTTTATTCCAAAAGCGGAAAAAAACCACGTTTTGACAATATTTGCCTCACGTGGTTTTTTGAAAACTTTGACGATTCTTTATTTATTTGTTTTTAATGAAACTTTGTGTCAATCCGGCTATTGCGCCAGATCCAAATGTTGCACCGTACCCACATTTCCATTCTCATAGAGGAAGATGCCTGTGTTTCTGATAAAGGCGTTGGTTTCGTTTTTATCATTGTTTAACGCAAAATCCGTACCGACATTCTGCAGACAGATTGCGCCTACTCCTTTATCCGCCAAACGGTAAAGCGTATCGGTACCGTCTGCATTCCGGCACCAGATTTTTAATTTTGACCAGATGGAATCTGCTTCATCAATCCATCCGTTCCCATCTTCATCATAGGCTGCCAAATCTGCAAATCCGCTACCGGACTGCGGACCGAACAACTCCTTCCCGTCATTGATGGTACCGTCACCGTTTTTATCCAACGCCAGATAGCCACTGCCTTCAGCCAAACCGGAAACCGAATCCTTATCCCCATCTCCGTCAATGTCAAAAAAGAATTTCTGGTCCGTTACTTCTGCGGGATTTCCGTCAAAATTAAGCACTAACGGGTCACAGACATTTACCGGTGTAATCTCCATCTCTTCTTTAAAATATTGGGAAAAGCTTCTGCTCATACTGACATCCACATTAATGGAGATTTCCCTGCCGTCCGCAGTCCTTACAGTACCCTTCGCAGAAAAAGAGGTGCTCTCGTGCTCCGAATAATACTGTTCTGACTGCAATGAAAGTACATTGGTTTGGGTAGTTGAAAAGGACTGTAATACATGGGAACCGGAAACCATATTTCCTTCCATATAGTCTTTTCCAAGTATTTCCGTTGCCTTTTCTTTGCCGAAAAGCATACTGAAAATGTATCTGACCGTCAGATGTTTAAAACTTTCAGCAGTGCTTCCTACGGAAGAACGGATATTTACTACTCTGCCTCCCCGCATACTTTCCACCTGTTCACGCAGGTTTTCGATAGTGTCCATTGTTGCCGTATTACTGTCCGGTTTTGCAGTTTTTTTCTCTTCCTGCAAAGACTCCTCTTCTGTCCCTGCATTCAGTAAATCACTCATGGAACTCTGCAAACCATGGGTTGCCGCTCCGTTATAGTCCTTTACTACAAAGCGGCTGCTTCTTAATGTAGAAGATGTATATCTTCTGGCGGATTCCATTCCTATTGTACTGGAATCAATAATCAATAGTACCCCTTTCTTAAGTCCCTTGCCTTTATCTCCCCTCCATGCTTAATAAAAAACAAAAATGATACACAGCAGGCGTCCATTGCCCTTTGCATACCATCCGTGGCGACTCATGATATTTTTTTTACAAATGCTTTTGGCCATAAGCACCTGTAATATATTTATCGGCGGGATTATAAATTTATTTATAAGTTTCACGAAATTTACATGACAAATCGGGGGATATCATATATTATTATAGATATGGTTGCAGTAACGGAGGATGTAGCATACTCCATTACTACTACCACGTCGATAATAAAATATGAGGTGTAAGTATGGAACAGAAAGAAAAGAGTTTTTCTATATCTAAATTTGTACTGAAGATTTTTCAGGGGGCGCTGATTGGTCTGGGCGCAGTACTGCCCGGTATTTCAGGCGGCGTGCTTTGTGTGGTTTTCGGTATCTACAAAACGATTATGGAGTTTTTGGCAGACCCTTTCAAAAAGTTTAAAACCCATGTACCGAAGCTGATTCCCATCGGTATCGGTGGCGTGATTGGTTTCCTTGGCATTGCCAAATTATTGGGATTCCTTTTGGAAAGATACGAGGCCCCTTCTGTTTGTCTCTTTGTCGGTCTGATTACGGGTATGTTACCTTCTCTCTTTAGAGAAGCAGGGGAAAAAGGCCGCAACAAATTTTCCTACATATCCATGGTAATTGCAATGATTTTTATTTTTGCACTGTTAATCAGTTTAAAGGTGCTTTCCGTAAACATTACCCCCAACTTCGGCTGGTATATCTTCTGCGGTTTCTGTCTGGCTTTGAGCGTTATCGCACCGGGTATGAGTTTCTCCACTCTGCTGATGCCTTTGGGACTGTATGAGCCTTTTGTATCCGGTATCGGAGACCTGAACTTCTCCGTTCTGATTCCCGGCGGTATCGGTGGTCTGGCAACCGTTATCCTGTTTGCAAAAGCGGTGGATACCTTATTTAAGAAACATTACTCCGTTGCTTTCCATGCAATCGTGGGTATTGTCATTGCTGCAACCATTATGATTATTCCTTTCGGCAGTTTTACCGCATCAGTTGCAAGCTGTCTGATTAATATTGTTTGTATCGTTGTGGGTATTGTGGCAGCATTATTGCTGGATAAATTTAACCAGAAGTATGCGGTAGAATAAGTATTGTAAAATCAATATTGTTAAGAAAAGGAGCAGCTTTGTTGATATGATTCCCCTTAAGCAGACAGGGGCATATCATGTTAAGTTTGCTCCTTATTTT
>JAZNNL010000178.1:0-7888 GCA_045580245.1 Lachnospiraceae bacterium | reverse complement strand
GCATTCGCGAAATTTACATTTCCTGTTACGAAAGGAAGCGGTAAACGGCTTGAAAACAAGTTGTTGACTGCACGCAACGTGCAGTTTTACGCTGAAAGAGGTAATGGGATATGGAAAATACGTTAAGAGAAATTTGTACTGCTACAGGGGTATCCAGACGGGCGGTACAAGGGTATGAAAAACTGAATCTGGTAACGCCTACGGGCAAAAATGAACGTGGATATCTGCTTTATGATACCAATGCGCAGAGACGTATTGCGCGGATTAAAATGTTTCAGGACTTTGGCTTTGCACTAAAAGATATCAAAGTTATCATCGATGCGCCAAACGATGTATTAAAGTCTGCCCTGGAAGAGAAGAGACTGCAAATGTTATCCGACAGGGAACGGATGGAAGTACAGTTGCGGCAGGTGGAAGAATTGATACATACGTTGGGCTAAATGGCTACTACCCAATAGGGGATATAAGCAAATATACATTAAGAAATGAAAGAGAGGAAACATTATGAAGAAGAAAGTAGCAGTATTATTATCATTGGTTTTAGCACTGTCGGTTACGGCTTGCGGAGGCGAGAAAGATACGGTGGCATCAGGGAATGAAAATTTGCCTTCCCAGCAAGTAGAATCGCAGGAAAATGTGGTAGAAGAGAGCACGCAGACGGAAGAAGCAGAGGGAGCAGAAAATATCGTCGAAGAAACCGTGGAATCTGTCGTTGAATCAGCACCGGAAGAAATCCCGGAATTTGTTGTAGAATCATCACAGGAAGAAACCCCGGAACCTGTTTCAGAAGCAACGCCGGAACCCACCCCTGAGCCTACCGCAGAACCAACCCCGGAACCGACGCCTGAGCCAACTCCAGAACCTACTCCTGAACCTGCCGCCGGTATGCGCCCGGAATTTAAAGAGGCAATGGACAGTTATGAAGCTTTTTATGATGAATACTGTGCGTTTATGATAAAATATCAGGAAAATCCTGCAGACTTGAGCTTACTTGCTGAGTATGCGAATATGATGGGCAAGCTTACTGAAATGGATGAAAAGTTCGATGCATGGGAGAATGGTGATTTAAACGACGAAGAATTGAAGTATTATATGGAAGTGCAAACAAGAGTTACCCAGAAAATGTTAGAGGTTTTATAAGTACAGATTACGCCCGGTTCCGCATTTGCAGAACCGGGACTTTTTTTCATTATTGCGTTTTTTCAGCATTCCCCACTTGAAATACAAATGAAATCAGTGTAAAATCTTGTAAGTATAAAGCGTTTGTTTGTTTTTCTTTATATGGTTGATTGTAGATATTTTAAGTATAAGGTTGCAAAGAGAATACATTTTCAACCTCCACATAAAAGACACAATAAAAAGAAAAACAACCCAACAGAAAAGAGGAAATTATGGCACTGAGTAAGAAACCGACTACCGGTATGAAAGATATTTTACCTGCTGAGATGAAAATCCGCGACTATGTCATTAGTGTGATTAAGGATACTTACGGCAAGTTCGGATTTACTTCTATAGAAACCCCCTGCGTGGAAAACATTGCTAACTTAAGCAATAAGCAGGGTGGCGAGAATGAAAAGCTGATTTTTAAGATTTTAAAAAGAGGCGAAAAATTAAATTTAGAAACTGCAGAAACCGAAAGCGATTTGGTGGATGGCGGATTGCGTTACGATTTAACCGTGCCCCTGGTGCGTTTCTATTCCAATAATGCGGCAAACTTACCCAGCCCTTTTAAGGCATTACAGATGGGCAATGTGTGGCGTGCGGATAGACCCCAGAGAGGCAGATACCGTCAGTTTATGCAGTGCGATATCGATATTTTGGGAGAAGCATCCAATCTGGCAGAAATTGAACTGATTTTAGCAACCACTACCACAATCAGCCGTTTGGGATTTAATAATTTCCAGATTCGTATCAACGACAGACGTATTTTAAAGGCAATGGCTGCTTATGCAGGCTTTGCAGAAGAAAACTTTGACAGTGTATTTATTACCCTTGATAAAATGGATAAAATCGGTATTGAGGGCGTTAAGGAAGAACTGGTTGCAGACGGTTACGATGAAGCAGTTTGTGACAAATACCTGACTTTATTTACCGAAGTAGAAAAAGCAGAGAACGGTCCTGCTTATCTGGCAGAAACGTTAAAAGAATATTTAGATGAAGAAGTCATGGCTTCTTTTATGGAAATCATTGATAGTGTGAAGGCAACCAAGGCAGATACCTTTGAACTGGTATTTGACCCTACACTGGTACGTGGTATGAGTTATTACACCGGTACTATTTTTGAAATTGCAATGCCTGAATTTGGCGGCAGCTGCGGTGGCGGTGGCCGTTATGACAAGATGGTAGGCAAATTTACCGGTAATGATGTGCCGGCTTGCGGTTTCTCCATCGGATTTGAAAGAATTGTTCTTTTGTTGATGGAAAAAGGATTTACCGTACCGGAAGAGCCTGAAAAAATGGTATTCCTGATTGAAAAGGGTGTATCCGGTGAAGCACTGTGCAATGTCATTGCAGAAGCACAGGCAGCCCGTAAGGAAGGCTGGCAGGTACTGGTAGCCCGCATGAACAAGAACAAGAAGTTCCAGAAGGAACAGCTTATGGCAGAAGGCTATACAGAGTTTAAGGAATTTTACAAAAATCCATTAAAATAAAAGGAGAACAATCATGGCAGAATCAATGCAGGGATTAAAGCGTACCCACCGTTGCGGTGAACTTTCCGCAAAGAATATCGGCGAAACCGTTACCGTTATGGGATGGGTGCAGAAGCAGAGAAATAAAGGTGGTATCATTTTCGTAGATATGCGTGACCGCGCAGGAATTTTACAGGTTATTTTCCAGGAAAGCGACTGCGGTGCAGAGAGTTTTGCAAAAGCAGAAAAACTGCGTAGCGAATTTGTAATTGCGGTAGTGGGACGTGTAGAAAAGAGAGAAGCAGCGGCGAATGATAATCTGGCAACCGGTGAAATTGAAGTACGTGCTGAACAGGTACGTATTCTTTCCGAAGCAGAGACCCCGCCTTTCCCTATTGAAGCAGAAAGCAAAACCAAAGAAGAATTACGTTTGAAATATCGTTATCTGGATTTAAGAAGACCTGAGTTACAGCGTAACTTAATGCTTCGCAGCAAGATTACCACAACCATCAGAAGCTTTATGGCCGAGGAAGGTTTCCTTGAAATCGAAACTCCCATGCTTACCAAATCCACCCCGGAAGGTGCAAGAGACTACTTAGTGCCCAGCCGTGTACATCCCGGCAATTTCTATGCACTGCCACAGTCTCCCCAGATTTTCAAGCAGCTTTTGATGTGCTCCGGTTATGACAGATATTTCCAGATTGCAAGATGTTTTAGAGATGAAGACTTACGTGCAGACAGACAGCCTGAATTTACACAGGTTGACTTGGAAATGTCTTTTGTAGATGTAGATGATGTTATCGATGCAACCGAAAGAATGGTAGCAAGTGTTTGTAAAGAAGCTATCGGTCATGAAGTGACTTTACCCATTCAGAGAATGACTTGGAAAGAAGCAATGGACCGTTTCGGTTCCGATAAGCCGGATACCCGTTTTGGTATGGAACTGACTGATGTATCCGATGTAGTGACAGGCTGTGGATTCGGTGTATTTACAGGTGCACTGGAAAATGGTGGTTCCGTGCGTGGTATCAATGTAAAAGGACAGGCAGAAATGCCCCGTAAGAAGATTGACGCACTGGTAGAATTTGCAAAAGGCTACGGTGCAAAGGGATTGGCTTACCTTTCCGTACAGCCTGACGGTACCTACAAGTCTTCCTTCGCAAAATTTATGACCGAAGAAGAACTGGCTAAGCTTGTAGAAGCTATGGGCGGTGAAAAGGGCGACCTGTTATTATTTGCCGCAGATAAGAATAAAATTGTTTACAGTGTGCTGGGTGCACTTCGTATCGAAGTGGCAAAACAGCTGGATATGATTGATACCTCAAAATTCAACTTCCTTTGGGTAACTGAATTCCCTCTTCTTGAGTGGGATGAGGATGAGAACCGTTTTGTGGCAATGCATCATCCCTTCACCATGCCTATGGAAGAAGATTTGTCTTTACTGGATACAGATCCCCGCAAAGTACGTGCAAAGGCTTACGATATCGTATTAAACGGTGTGGAGCTTGGTGGCGGTAGTGTGAGAATCTTCCAGCCAGATGTACAGGAAAAAATGTTTGCGGCATTAGGCTTTACCAAGGAAAGTGCCTATGACCGTTTCGGTTTCTTAATCAATGCATTTAAGTACGGTGTACCCCCTCACGCAGGACTGGCAATCGGTTTGGACCGTTTCGTTATGTTACTGGTTAAGGCTGACAATATCAGAGAAGTTATCGCATTCCCGAAAGTAAAGGATGCATCCTGTCTGATGAGTGAAGCGCCTAACGTAGTAGATGATGTACAGTTAACGGATTTGCAGATTAAGCTGGATTTACAGGAATAATGGTTATGCCAATTCTTTATTTGATGAATGCAACGCCTTTCTTGGAAGAAAGCGTATTGCAGGCAGCTCTGCCCCTAGTGGATATCAAACGCAGAGAACGTGTGATGCAAATGAAAGATAATAAAAACAGGGCACTAAGTCTGGCGGCTGGTGTCCTGCTTTCGTATGCCGTAACCTGTTATAAAAAAGAAAAGAAAACGCCCTTTCTCAGAGAAGTGACGGCCAAAGAACTTATAGATTATCTGAAAGAGAAGGAAAAACAGGGCACCGTCAGTATTCCGCAAATAGAAATGTATGCAAACGGAAAACCCTATTTGAAAGATATGCCGGATATATGTTTTAATTTGTCCCATTCCGGTGACTATGTTGTGTGTGCGATATCCGGTTCTGAAATTGGTGCAGATATACAGAACCATAAAAGGAACATAAAAGAGGGTGTTCTGAAAAAGGTGTTGCACGAGGTGGAAAAAGAGAAGTATGAGGATTTTTTGGAGGCGGAAAAAGAATCCCTTTTCTTTCAAATCTGGGCAGCAAAAGAAGCTTATTCAAAATATACGGGGGAAGGTCTTTCCATAGATTTCCGGTTACTTTTGACGGATTTTAAAGAAGGTATTATACTGGATACCAGAACAGGTATTAAACATAACCTGCATCTGATAAGCGCCTTGCCTGATTATACCATTGCAGTTGTTTGTAAAGAAAAAATAGATTTGAAAGTATAGAAAATGCAAAAAAATGAATGTTTCCTATTTATCAAGGTCGCAGAGAGTGATATAATACATATTGGTCATAATACCTAATTTGGGATAAAGTACAAACGAAAGTGGAGAAAGAAGTACCATGCAATTCATATCAAAAAAGAATATTCCGAATTATATAACGGTTTTTAGAATCCTGGGAGCGGTGTGTCTGTTGTTTTTAGAACCCTTAAGCACCGTGTTCTATGTGGTATATACACTTGCCGGCATCAGTGATGTGGTAGATGGGTGTATTGCAAGAAAATGGAAGTTAACCAGTGAATTGGGTGCTAAACTGGACAGCGTAGCGGATTTGATGTTTTATGCAGTGATGTTACTTAAGATTTTCCCGATACTGTTAAAAAAGATACCGCTTACACTTTGGATTGTGGTATGTATTATTTTAGTTTTACGTGCCTGTACCTATTGCATTGTGGCAATTAAGTTTAAAAAATTTGCATCTGTACATACCTATCTGAATAAATTAACCGGACTGGTAATGTTTTTGGTGCCCTACATGATTAAAACACCTGTTTTTGTCTATTTCTGCTGGGGAATCAGCGTGATTGCCATGAGTGCGGTAATTCAGGAAATAGTAATGCATATCCGAAACAAAGAATATTGTGCTAAAATAAGTTGAAAAGAAAAAGTAATTGTGTAATAAAAGCCGGTGAACCGGAGTCATATCCGGTTTTCCGGCTTTTACATAAAGAGGGGAGACTTTATATGAGATTATTAATCAAACAACGGGTTTTCGCATGGGGCGATACCTATGATATTTATGATGAAGCAGGCAATGTAAAATATGTGGTAAAGGCAGAAGTCTTTGCTTTCGGTCACCAACTGCATGTGTATGACGCTTATCAAAATGAAATCGGAGAGATTCATCAGAAACTGTTAACTTTTTTGCCTCGGTTTGAGATTGTAATGGGCGGAAGAATATGCGGAACCATCAGTAAACAGTTTACATTCTTAAAACCTAAATATGATATTGATTTTAACGGCTGGCATGTGGAGGGAGATTTCCTCGGCTGGGAGTATGACGTATATGCAGGGTGCAGTTCCATTATTCATATTTCCAAAGAACTTTTCCACTGGGGAGATACCTACGTAATTGATTTTGCAAATCCCGCAGACGAACTGATGGGCCTTATGCTTGTCATTGCCATAGATGCCGCAAACTGTTCCAACGGGGATTAAAACTGTTTAGACAGATGACGGTAATTGTTGCACCAATATAAGGATTTTGGCATACCATATCCTAAAGGACATAAGTGAGCAATAAAATGGCAGTAGTGATGTTAGATGCCGGTCATGGTGGCTGGCATAATGGCGCTTCTTTTGAGGGGCGTCTGGAAAAGGATGATGTGTTGAATCTGACTTTGGCAATCGGACAGATATTAAAAGATAACGGAATTGACGTGCGATATACCCGTACGGAGGATGTGTATTCGTCCCCGGGAGAAAGAGCGCAGTTAGCCAATGCACAGGATGTAGATTATTTTGTATCCATTCACAGAAATTCCAGTCCGATTCCGGCTCAGTATACGGGAGTGGAAACTTTGGTGTATAACCGTTATGGAAGAGCTGCAGAAATAGCAGCCGATATTAACCGGAATCTGGAGAGCGTAGGATTTATCAATCAGGGAGTCAATGAAAGACCGGGACTGGTGGTGTTAAACAGTACCGAGATGCCGGCAGTTTTGGTAGAAGTCGGCTTTATCAATACACCTTCAGACAATGCACTTTTTGATGCGGGCTTTAATGAGATAGCACAGGCTATCGCAGATGGTATTTTAGAGAATGTTGCATAAAAATGACGATATTCTTAAGAGAACAGAGAATAGAGGAAACTTTTGGAGATAAAACCATATCCATTTCAAGTGGATATGGTTCTTTTTTGTTCTTTTCATGCATAAACTGCTCATAGAGGCATAAAATGCCCCTTTTTATGGATATCCGGACATGCAGGGGGATATAAAGAGATAGCATTTTACAAATAACTTACATACTTCTTACTTCGGCATGATAGAATCTTACATTTTGTAATGATACGCTTTTTTTGTAAACAATTGAGAGGAGAAAAAAAGATGAAAAAAAGATGTAGTAAAGTAGTAGCAGTAGTTGGGGCAGTTTTTATGATGATGAGTATGTTTGCAGGTTGCGGTAACGGAGACGAAAGTACAGAGGGCAATTCTCTGTCAGGTACCATAACTCTTTCCGGTTCCACTTCTATGGAAAAGCTGGCAAATGCCCTTTGTGAAAGCTTTATGGAAAAGTATCCCGATGTAACCGCGACAACAGAATTTACCGGTTCCGGCGCAGGTATTGAAGCAGTTATTGCCGGAAATGTAGATATTGGAAATTCTTCCAGAAGCTTAAAAGAGGAAGAGTTGGCAAACGGTGCAGTGGAAAACATTGTGGCAATTGACGGAATTGCAGTGGTAACAGATCCTGCAAACACTGTAATGAATCTGACAAAGGAGCAGTTAATTAGCATCTATACCGGAGCAGTCAATAATTGGAGTGAATTAGGCGGTACGGATACGCCAATCGTTGTTATCGGCAGAGAAGCCGGTTCCGGTACGAGAGGTGCTTTTGAGGAACTGCTGGATGTGGAAGACGCCTGTGCATATGCCAATGAACTGGATTCTACCCGTGCGGTGATGGCAAAAGTAGCAACTACACCCGGTGCAATC
>JAZNNL010000177.1:0-9142 GCA_045580245.1 Lachnospiraceae bacterium | reverse complement strand
TATTGTAAAATCAATATTGTTAAGAAAAGGAGCAGCTTTGTTGATATGATTCCCCTTAAGCAGACAGGGGCATATCATGTTAAGTTTGCTCCTTATTTTATTCAATTTGAATCAAGATAAAATCGAAAAATTTCTTTCTGAATTAAGAACGGAACAAGGAATGACACAACAACAACTTGCTGATACCCTTAGTGTCAGCAACAAAACGATATTTAAATGGGAGTGCGGAAAAGGAATGCCCGTCCATTCCAGCTGATGAATGCGACAAATTTCCGGGTTTTGTTCTTTGGGACTGTTTTGCTCACCAAAATCACATATTCTTAATTTGGTAGGTATAAAATCTCATTTTTATCAATTTTATGTCAATTTACGTTTATATTTTCAACAACCCAGCGCACTTTTTTAAAGAATTTGACAATTGATGTGCATATCCTCATTAAAAAGCACTGTTTTTTGCACATCAAATTAAAAAATCCTTTATGGGAGTGCGCAAATCTCTTGTTTCACAGTTCTTTTCCTTCAAAAAAGTTCACAAAAACAATTGACAATCACGACAACTATTCGATGCGCTCCGCCATCCTACCTTATTTCATAAACACGTCAACATCATAAACTTCTCTTATATTTTCATAATACGTTATCCATAACATTTGATAGCTTTCTCTTCTCGTAACATCGGAATGGGCATCCCGGGTTACTTCTAAACTAATTTTTTCACCATTTATATAACCTACCAGATAAGTAGTACTGCCGCCTCTGTGGGAATGCACTTCCACCACGGCATCCATCATAATTTCCTGTTTGGGACCTTCTGCAATATCTTTCAGATATGTGCTACCCCTATGTACAATTCCAATTTCAAACAAAAGCAAGATGATTAAAGCCGGAAAAACAACGATATTTCCAAAAGGTTTATATTTTTTGTAAACATTTTTGATATAATCCAGCTTATTCTTTTTGGGTGCAAACACCTTAAACAGTCCAATCGGTATGGACATAATTGCAACAAAGCCAAATATACAAAAAGAAAATCCCGTTAGCAGATATCCGTCCGCAGAAGGAAATGTTGTTGCCAAAACAGCTATCAATAAAAAGGGACTGAGTATCACCAGTATCGCAACCAGTATAATCAACAATACGCTACATAATTCTTTTTTGCTAATTTGCTTTTTCGCTTTCATCAACATTCCCCTTCCCTTACCGACTTCCCGTTTTTCCAATCAGGCATCCCACAAAAATGATTCGCTCACTCCTGATTGTCAGGCAACCGAAAAATCATAATTCTCTCCCGTCTGTCATTTCCTGCAAACAAGTCGCCGCAATCTATCTCATCATAAAATTCCAGTTCATCCACTGTCATAAGATACGAGATATATTCCTCTGACGGATAATAGAAAAACAAAAATATTTCCCGGAGGTTTTCATAGTAAGATTCTATTATTCTTGCTATCACTTTCCGGAGTAATTCCACAGAAAAGGGGTTAAAGAAAAAGCATCTGTTGACTTCTCCCGGCACTTCATACTCTTCAGCCCTTGCATGCACAAATTGTGTCCTCGCTCTTGAAACCGCAATCTTTTGGTTTTCCGGTATACTCCGATAAATACGTTCATCGTATTCAATCCCTATGCTGTTTGCTTTTGTCTGGTAAGACAGAAAAAAGCTCACACGGCCTTTTCCGCAACCATAATCTAAAACCACGTCCTTTTTAGAAATCAAACCACTGTTAGCCAAACGCTCCAAGACACTATATGGCGTAGGTTCATAGGGATAACAATATTGATCCGCATTAGAATCATCCCGGCCGGTTGTTTTTATTTGCAGAAGCTTATCCCATGTGTTTTCGTTACTCGTCATGCTTTTTCCTTCTATGATGAAATTAGTGTAAAAAGCTCCTTGCATATGAAAAAAATGTTTCTGCAAGGAGCTTTCATAATTTAGTCTTTATACTCTGTTATAGTTAATCAGACATCCCTTTAAGATAATCTGTCTTTCTTCATCGGTCAGTTCACCTAATCTTAAGTCGAACTCGGTAAGACCGTCGTTTCCTACTTTGTAAGCCTTGATTACTTCTGCTTTTTCTTCTACGGCTTTCTTGATGCCGGGAACAAAGAGATAATCTAAGTTTACAAAAGGAAGTTCTCCTTCTTCGATTAAGAAGGGCAGCATACCCCAGTTAATCAGGTTGGAGCGGTAACGCTTGGTAGCGTATTCGCTGGCAATGTTTGCCCAACCGCCAAGTACCTTCTGGCAGGAAGCAGCCTGTTCACGGGCAGAACCGTCACCGGGCTTCACTGCAAAGATGGTGGAACCGAAACCGGTGTTAGACTTATCTGCATCAGCAAAAGTCTTCTGAATGGTGGTCATCACATCCTTTAATTCAGCCACTGCATCACAAGGATTTTCACCGTTCATTCTTGCAGTTTCTGCTTTCTGGATTTCCTTTGCACGACCTACGTACTGCGGGTCTTTACGGCTAAGCGCGAATTCTGCCAGTCCCAAAGGATTGGAACGGTAGGAAGAAGTTTCACCGGAAGGAATCAGTTCGTCGGTTGTGGTTACAGGGTCATGGATTTCAGATACTACCTTAAGTACCATGTTTTCAGGCAGTGCACCCATTGCAGGCCAGTCCTTGATGTTGGGACCAAACTGGAGTTCCACATCAGGGACAGCCACACCCTTAGAATCAAATACGCGGTTAGCGTAAATATTGCTGTCAAAGTGATACTGATACTTATTAAGAGTACCGTCAAATTCGGTTGCGGGGGTCAGGATACCCTTGTTTGCTGCAGTAGCTGCAATGGAACGTGCATCCATAAGTGCAACAGAGGAAATCTGACCGTTCTGTAACTTAGAACCTTCACGGTTCGGGAAGTTTCTGGTGGAGTGACGGATACTGAATGCATTGTTTGCGGGAGTATCGCCTGCACCGAAGCAAGGTCCGCAGAATGCAGTCTTCATAACTGCACCGGTTTCCAAAATTGTTGCAGCGCAACCATTCTTAATCAGTTCCATATATACAGGCATGGAAGCAGGATATACGCTTAAAGTAAATCCGTCGGAGCCAATGTAATTGCCCTTTAAGATGTCTGCTGCCGCACAGATGTTTTCAAATCCACCACCTGCACAACCTGCGATAATACCCTGGTCTACGTAGAACTTGCCGTTCTTCACTTTATCCTTTAAGGAATACTCTACTGCACCGTCCAAGCTTACCAGTGCTCTCTTTTCGGTTTCATCCAGAATATCCAAAAGGTTTGCATTGACTTCTTCGATAGTGTAAGTATTGCTGGGATGGAAAGGCATTGCAATCATAGGACGTACTTTGCTTAAATCTACTACAATCATACCATCATAGTAAGCTACTTCGCCGGGATTCAATTCCTTGTACTCTTCTTTTCTGCCATGTACTTCATAGAAGTTTTCAATCTCAGCATCTGTCTGCCAGATAGAGGATAAACAGGTAGTCTCAGTGGTCATAACATCGATACCGATACGGAAATCAGCACTTAAAGATGCTACGCCGGGGCCTACGAATTCCATTACTTTATTCTTTACATAACCATTCTTAAATACCGCACCGATAATTGCCAGTGCCACGTCCTGAGGGCCTACGCCCATTACGGGTTCACCGGTCAGGTACACGCCTACAACGCCGGGCATATTGATATCATAAGTCTGGTTTAACAGCTGCTTTACAAGTTCGGGACCGCCTTCACCCATTGCCATGGTACCTAATGCACCATAACGGGTATGGGAGTCGGAACCTAAAATCATCTTACCGCCGCCAGCTAACATTTCTCTTGCAAACTGGTGAATAACTGCCTGATGAGGGGGTACATACACGCCGCCGTACTTCTTTGCACAGGTCAGACCATACATATGGTCATCCTCGTTGATGGTACCGCCTACCGCACACAGAGAGTTGTGGCAGTTTGTCAACACGTAAGGTACAGGGAACTTGGTCAGTCCTGACGCACGTGCAGTCTGGATAATACCTACAAAAGTAATATCGTGGCTGGTAAGCTTATCAAATTTAATTTTTAACTTATCCATGTTACCGGAAGTATTGTGGCTTGCTAAGATATCGTAAGCGATAGTCTGCTTTGCTGCTTCTTCCTTACTTACAGTTTTACCGGTTTTGCTAGTAATCACCTGCGCTGCCTCAGGGGTATCCGCTACGATTTCCGTGCCGTTTACCAAAAAGGCGCCGCCCTTAAGTAATTCGATCATAATCATCCTCCATTTGTCTGCTTTATATAAATTGTTATGGGTTCTTTTGAGAACATAAACGAAAGCATATACTAAGAACGCATGTTAAATGCATATTTTTCTCAGTAGTACCTTAGTTATTATATAGGAAAGTGGCTTTCTATGCAACGGAAAGTTATTTCCTGCCGGTGTTTTTCTGCCCTTTATTCCACACTCTCCCGATATGCTACAACACTTTCATGAATACCGTAAGGTTCCAGAATCTCCTTTATGCCATCGAAAATCTCCCAAAACTTCTTTCCTTCAGGCATATATCCTCCCAGAGAAAGAACTTCTTCATCCTGCTCATCATAAAGTGTGATGTGATAAGAACTGCCGTCACAGACTCCCATATCTTCCTCTGTTTTTAAAGAACTGATTTCATCGGGGTCTGCAATGGCAAGCACTCTTTCGTAATCTGCTTGCGAAAGTTCCAAGGATGCTATTTCCAACTCTTCCGGATAATATACCACCACTTTCACCGTTCTGTCCGTATAAATAAATATTTCCGCATCAATGCACTCTGCCCTGGTTCCGTATCCCGGTGCTCCGTGATTGAAGGACAACAGAATATTTTCGCTAAACGTAATATCCCCGTTCTCTTTTTCTTTTTCCTCTACCTTTTTGGCACTGCATCCGGCCAATGTGATAATCATTATGAGGGTTAAAACACTTCCTAAAAATCTTTTCATGGATATTCCTTCCTAATACACTAATACACTATTCCATCATTGCATGCTATTGCATCTATTCCCCTTCATACTCCGGCAAATCTCCGAATACCTGCTCCCAGATTTCTTCCATACGTTCTTTGGTAAAATTAGGGTCACGTCTTACGGTAAAGCTGGATGCCGCCATTTCTTCGGTGAATTGTTCCAAAGGATAAACTGCGATTTCCTTTTTATCAGATGACACATATGTCACTAATGGTTCTGCACCGTATTCTTTAATATACACTTCACCGTTTTCATCGCGGGTAAGAGTGACTGTTGCCATGGCTCCCAACATTCTCCAACCGATGTTTTTCTCTTCGGAAGCAGTGGAATTGACATAATTTCCTAAAGAATAATATACTAACATCTCATTGCCTTCTTCGTCGGTCCACATTTCCGCAGGCTCAATGACATGAGGGTGAGTACCAATAACCAAATCCACACCACATTCCATAAAGAACTCCGCCCACATGCGCTGATTTTTGGTTTCTTCCAGCACATATTCCGTGCCCCAATGGGGACACAGCACCACAAAATCTGCCAGTTCTTTTGCTTTTGCCACATCCTCTGCAATCTGGCTTTCCTTAATCAGATTTACTGCAAAGGGCATGTCCGAAGGCATGGGCAGTCCGTTCAGACCATATGTATAGTTTAAGATTGCTACTTTAATGCCCTGATGCTCGTAGACATAGATTTCACTTTGCTCTTCTTTTGTATCCTGAATACCTAAAATCGCCATGTCGGGATAATTGGTTTCCCAGAAGTTCAGACAGTTAAGCAGTCCGTCTTTACCTCTGTCCATGGTATGATTGGTGGCATGCAGTACTACGTCAAATCCTGCATTTGCCAATGCATCGCCTACTTCATAATAGGTGTTAAACTTCGGATACCCCGAAATGCCAAGCTCCGTACCGCCAAGCATTACCTCCTGATTTACAATAGCCACGTCCGCTTCGGCAATCATATCTTTCGTATAAGTAAACAGATGGTCAAAGTTCATGGTACCGTCTTCCATTTTACCACTGTTATTAACAGGCATATGCATAAGCATATCCCCTACCATGATTAAGGTCACTTCCGGTTCGACTTTAGCATCTATTGCAGCCATTTCTTCTGTGGCGAACTCCTGCACTTTGTTTTTCTCTTCTGCAGTAGTTGCCACGATGTCACTAAACCAGTTCCCGATTACCATATTCTGTTCCGCCGGTACGGTTTCCGTGGCTTCTGAGCCTGTGGGCTGTGCACTGCCGCAGGACGATAGTAAAAGTGCTGTCAGCGCTGCAGTTGCCAACAGTTTATTCTTTCGCATATTTTTTATTTGCCTTCCCATATGATTGCTTCTCCCTCATTCTTTTCAAAAATACCGGAGCCCTTTCGGAACTCCGGTATTCTAATCATATTACTTCTTAACTTACAGCACTACCTTATCTAACTTCCAAATCTCATCTACATACTGCTGGATAGTTCTGTCAGAGGTAAACTTGCCGCTGCTTGCCATATTTAAGATGGCGCTCTTTGCCCAGCCCTCTTCGTTCTTGTAAGCTTCTTCTACCTTCTTCTGCGCTTCTGCGTAGGACTTGAAGTCTTTCAGAATGAAGTAAGTATCTGCTTTGGAGGTACTTAATGTATTGAGCAGGGAGTTGTAAAGGGGTCTGAACAAATCAGGGTCTCCCGGTGCATAAGTGCCGTTAATTAACTGCATCAGCACTTTACGGATATCAGGGTCTTCGTTAAAGATATCCATAGGATTGTATCCGCCGAAGTTTTCGTATTTGATAACTTCATCAGAAGAAAGACCGAAGATAAATGCGTTTTCTTCGCCTACTTCTTCTACGATTTCTACGTTTGCACCATCCATGGTACCGATGGTCAGTGCACCGTTTAACATAAACTTCATGTTACCGGTACCGGAAGCTTCTTTACTTGCAGTGGAAATCTGCTCAGAAACATCTGCTGCCGCAAAAATCATTTCCGCATTGGATACACGGTAGTTTTCAATAAATACAACCTTTAACTTGCCGTTTAAGGAAGCATCGTTGTTAATTACATCCGCAACATTGTTAATGAGCTTAATGGTCAGCTTCGCATTGCGGTAGCCTGCAGCTGCCTTCGCACCAAAGATAAAGGTACGGGGATAGAATTCCATTTCAGGATGTTCCTTTAACTCATTGTACAGATACATAACATGTAAAATGTTCAGTAACTGTCTCTTGTACTCATGGAGACGTTTTACCTGTACGTCGAAGATGGAACGGGGGTCAACTTCCACACCGTTATGCTCTAAGATATACTGTGCCAGACGAACTTTGTTGCGGTACTTAATATTCATGAATTCATGCTGTGCCTTCTTATCATCTGCAAACACTTTCATCTTTGCAATCTGAGGCAGGTCTGTAATCCATTCGTTACCGATATGGTCAGTTACCCAGTCAGCCAAAAGCTGGTTACCGTGCAGTAAGAATCTTCTCTGGGTAATACCGTTGGTCTTGTTATTAAATTTCTCAGGCATCATTTCATAGAAATCTTTTAATTCCTGCTTCTTTAAGATTTCGGTATGCAGTCTTGCTACCCCGTTTACGGAGTAACCTGCAACGATAGCCAGACGTGCCATATGCACCTGTCCGTCGTAAATAATCGCCATCTTACGTACTTTGTCCTGGTTACCGGGATAAGTTTCCATAACCTGCTTTACAAAGCGGCGGTTAATTTCTTCCACAATCTGATAGATTCTGGGAAGCAGTCTGGAGAACAGCTCAATAGGCCATTTTTCCAAAGCTTCGGACATAATGGTATGGTTGGTGTATGCACAGGTTTTGATAGTCACTTCCCATGCTTCGTCCCATTCCAAATCATAGTCATCCATCAGAATACGCATCAGTTCGGGAATCGCAACCGTAGGATGGGTATCATTTAACTGGAAAGCTACCTTTTCATAGAATTTCTTAATGTCATGATGCTTTCTCATGTATTTATCCACTGCTTCCTGTACGGATGCAGAGATAAAGAAATACTGCTGTTTTAAACGAAGTTCTTTCCCTGCATAATGATTGTCATTGGGATAAAGTACTTCAACAATATTACGTGCCAGGTTCTGCTGTTCCACTGCCTTCTGGTAGTCACCCTTATCAAAAGAGTCTAACTGGAAACATTCTACGGGCTCTGCATCCCAGATACGCAGGGTATTTACGATACCATTGCCGTAACCTACTACAGGTAAATCAAAGGGAACTGCCTTTACAGACTGGTAGCCTTCCTGGAAGAAATGGTTTTTGCCCTTTTCGTCGGTGCGTACATTTACATAACCGCCGAATTTAACAGTCTTTGCATATTCGGGACGGCGCAGTTCAAAAGGATTGCCGTTTTCTAACCAGTTGTCCGGTACTTCTACCTGATAACCGTCTCTGATTTCCTGCTTAAACATACCGTAACGGTAACGGATACCGCAACCGTATGCAGGATATCCCAAGGTTGCAAGGGAATCTAAGAAACATGCAGCCAGACGGCCCAAACCACCATTACCCAATGCTGCATCGGGTTCCATATCTTCTACCAGATTTAAGTCCAGTCCCAGTTCATCTAATGCTTCTTTTACAGTCTTATATGCCTGTAAGTTAATCAGGTTGTTACCCAGTGCACGGCCCATCAAAAATTCCATGGAAAGATAGTAAACCGTCTTTGCATCCTTTTCTTCATAAGCCTTCTGGGTATCCATCCAGTCATCTACAATCTGGTCTTTTACCGCATAACATACTGCCTGGAAAATCTGCTGGGGAGTTGCTTCTTCCAGCGTCTTTCTGTATAAAGTCTTTACATTGTACAAAACACTTCTTTTAAATAATTCTTTATCAAACTTTGTTCTTGTCAGCATCTCTTTCCTCCTTAAGATTCTGCCTGTGTTTATCCCCAAAAACATTATGTCTGCCGGAGGCTTACGCCTCCGGACCTTATTTAAACCGATAATTATATATCGGCATCCTTTAAGTTTTTCTACACTCTTTCTACAGAAATTGTTACATTTTCACCGTTTACATTCCATTCTTTGGAAACTGCAAGGGTAGCACCGGCAGTCATTTCATCAGCCAGTACCTTACCTGCAATGGCATCTTTGTTCTTCATGGCGATTTCAGATACCTTATCGTTGCCGGTAAATGCAACCTTGATGTGGTCAGTTACTTCAAAG
>JAZNNL010000176.1:0-28798 GCA_045580245.1 Lachnospiraceae bacterium | reverse complement strand
GTATGATGGTGCTTGTTCAGCTGTTTGTACCTCTGATGACGTTGTTTGGGCAGAGTGAGGAATCTTTATCTGCAAGCATTAACTGTTATGTAGAGCGGTTTACAGGAAATACAACAGGAACCCTAAATGACAGGGTTCCCTCTGAGGACGATTTTACAACATTGCAAATAGAAGAAATTAAATCTATATTTAACAATGCACAAAATAGCGGAGTGGTAAGAGAAACGGATGGAACTGTGGTTTCTGATCAGGCGGAGGCGGCGCAGGTATCCGGAACAGGAACGACGGAGGAAGAGAAAAACGCGATAATCATTGAAAGAATAGAGGTAAAACCGGATGATGGATAAATTAATGCAGTTTACTAAAAATAAGAACAATCTGATTTTATTGGTGTTAGCAGGTGTTCTGCTGATGGTCATTACTTTTCCGGTAAAAGACAAAGATTCTATGAATGATAAGGCGGACACCAGCGAAAATAACAACTGTTATCAAACAAATCCGGAAAGTACAGGGATAGAAGACGGTACGGAGTATCTTTCGAATGAGCAACTTTATGTTTCGCAAATGGAGGAAAAACTGACAACGGTTTTAAGTAAGCTGGATGGTGCGGGAAGTGTGGAGGTTTTGATTACGCTGGAGGCGTCGGAAGAAAAAATAGTAGAGAAAGATGCGCCCGTCGTCCGTTCCGAAACAGAAGAAACGGATGCGTCCGGCGGTACACGGCTCATTCAGAATGTGGATATGGGGGAAAGTACCGTTTATACCAACGGGGACAATGGTTCAGACCCTTATGTGGTAAAAACAATAAGTCCCCGGATTGAAGGGGTAGTGGTTTTGGCCGAGGGGGCAGGAAACGGCACGGTCAGTTTAAATATTTCGGAAGCGGTACAGGTTTTATTTGGTATCGAAGCCCACAAAATAAAAGTCATGAAAATGGATGGAACAAAATAGATATGTAATGCATAGGGGAGACGAAGCCTTAATATAATAAAATAAAAAAGAAACCGGCAGGCGCCGGTAAAGGGGAGAAAGACGTGAAGAATTTTTTTAAAAAGAACCAACTTATGATTACCGCACTGGCAATTATGATTGCTGTTGCCGGCTATTTACAATTTGCAAGCGAAAATCTGGAAAGTGAAGAATATGTGGCGACTGCGGGGGATGTACAGATGCAGGACGGTACAGAGGTAGAACACTTTACTGCAGGAAATATTACAGAGGATTATTCTCTGGACGGACTTTTTGACTTATCAGAAGAAGATTTGGCAAATGCAGAACTGACTGAGATGGAAAGCCTGGATGCAGATGTAACGGAAATAGTAGATAATTATCTGGATACCGGTATGGAAGTTGCAGTAACAGAAGAGGATGCTGAAACACCAACAGAAGGGGAGATTCCCGGAGAAGCAGTCTTTACGGGAACCACTTCCGTGGCAACGCTTTCAGAGGCCCGACTGTTAAAAGAGCAGGTACGTGCAAAAAATAAAGAAACCCTTTTAGAGATTATTAACAGTGCCACTTTAAGCGATGAACAGAAACAGAATGCAGTAGATTCCATGGTAGAAATGACTGCCATTGCAGAACAGGAGATGAATGCGGAAATTCTTTTAGAAGCAAAGGGATTTACCGATGTAGTGGTCAGCATCAATGAAGGAAGTGTGGACGTGGTAGTGAATCAGGCAGAGCTGACGGATGTACAGAGGGCACAGATAGAAGATATCGTAAAGAGAAAAACCAATGCGGATGCGGCAAATATCGTTATCAGCACAGTTGTACAGGAGTAGAAATTGTGATAAAATCACTTTAGACATTTTCCGGTTACGGGAAATGTAAATGAGGAAGGATTATACGGATGAAAAGAGTGTTTTTAATTGTTTTAGATAGTTTCGGCATAGGAGAATTACCGGATGCAAAAGCATTTGGGGATGTGAATGTCAGTACCATAAACAGTGTGTCGAAAAGTCCATATTTTGCAGTACCCAATATGAAGAAGTTAGGTCTTTTTCATATTGACGGCGTTACATGCGGGGAAGAGGAAGGTTCTCCCTGTGCGGCATATGCCCGCCTTAAGGAGGCTTCAGCAGGGAAAGATACAACCATAGGTCACTGGGAAATAGCGGGTGTCTGCTCCGGACAGCCGCTGCCCGTGTATCCACAGGGGTTTCCAAAAGAGATTCTGGATGCATTTTGTGAAAAAACCGGCAGAGGGGTTTTATGCAATGCACCCTATTCCGGCACAAAGGTAATCGAGGAGTACGGGGAAGAACATATGCGTACCGGGGATTTGATTGTGTACACTTCCGCTGACAGTGTGTTCCAAATTGCGGCACATGAAGACGTTGTCCCGGTTGAACAATTGTATGCGTATTGTAAAATTGCCCGAAATATTTTGGTAGGGGAGCATGGTGTGGGCAGAGTCATCGCAAGACCTTTTGTTGGAGAAAAAGGCAGTTTTCAAAGAACCTCCCGCAGACATGATTTCTCCATTCAGCCTCCCATGCCAACGATGCTGGACCGGTTGTCTGAAGCAGGGAAGAGTGTAATCGGGGTAGGGAAAATTAACGATATTTTTGCGGGACAGGGCATTACAGAGTATGTTTATACAAGCGGTAATGCGGACGGTATCGAAAAAACACTTGCCTTTATGGACCGGGAGTTTGAAGGCCTGTGTTTTGTCAATCTGGTAGATTTTGATTCCCTTTACGGGCATCGCAGGGATGTGGACGGATATGCCAAAGCCCTGACTGCTTTTGATGAAAAGCTGCCTGAGATGATAAGTAAGCTGCGTCCTGAGGATATTTTGATGATTACAGCCGACCATGGTTGTGATCCGGCTTATCAGGAAACCACAGACCATACCAGGGAATATATTCCGTTTTTGATGTATGGCGAGAAGATTAAGCCCGGTAATCTCGGTACCAGGGAAACCTTTGCAGATATTGGTGCAACTGTGTTACAATATCTGGGTGTTTCTTCTGATTTGCCGGGAAAGAGCATGCTTTAGTTTAACGGCAAAGCGCATGGAGAAATGCAGATAGACATTTGAAGCAAAAACCATTACAATGTCTAATGGAAAATGAAAAGTATTTGGAGGAAATAAACGTGGCAGCTAACTACGCAGACGAGATAAACAGAAGAAGGACATTTGCAATTATATCCCACCCCGATGCAGGTAAAACTACTTTAACAGAAAAGTTTTTGCTTTACGGTGGTGCCATTAATCTGGCAGGTAGTGTAAAAGGAAAGGCAACTGCCAGACACGCAGTGTCCGACTGGATGGAAATAGAAAAGGAAAGAGGTATTTCCGTTACTTCTTCCGTATTGCAGTTTGAATACGGCGGATTTTGTATCAATATTCTGGATACCCCGGGACATCAGGATTTCTCGGAGGATACTTATCGTACCCTGATGGCAGCGGACTCCGCAGTCATGGTGATTGATGCTTCCAAGGGTGTGGAAGCCCAGACCAGAAAATTGTTTAAGGTTTGTGTGATGAGAAAGATTCCGATCTTTACCTTTATCAATAAAATGGACCGTGATGCAAACGATACCTTTGAACTGCTTGACGAAATCGAAAAAGAACTGGGTATTGCAACCTGTCCCGTAAACTGGCCCATCGGTTCCGGAAAGGGATTTAAGGGTGTGTATGACCGTAATAAAAAGGCAGTATTTACCTTTTCTGATACTGAGAAAGGAACCAAAGAAGGGGAGACCAGAGAAATTTCTGTAGAAAACAGGGACGAACTGACTGCACTTATCGGTGCAGAAGCTGCGGACAAGCTTTATGATGAAATCGAACTTTTGGATGGTGCCAGTGCAGAATTTGATTTAGACGAAGTCAGAAGCGGAGATTTGACTCCGGTATTCTTCGGCTCTGCATTAACCAACTTTGGTGTGGAGATTTTCTTAAAGCACTTTTTGGAGATGACCACTACACCTCTTCCCAGAAAAGCGGAAGGCGGCCTGATTGACCCTGTGGAAAATGAATTTTCAGCCTTTGTCTTTAAGATTCAGGCAAATATGAATAAGGCACACAGGGACAGAATTGCTTTTATGCGTATCTGTTCCGGTAAATTTGATGCCAGTGCGGAAGTGAGACATGTACAGGGAAATAAGGTCATGAGACTTTCCCAGCCCCAGCAGATTATGGCGGATGAGCGTAAGATATTAAGTGAAGCATATGCAGGAGATATTATCGGTGTATTTGACCCGGGTATTTTTTCAATCGGAGATACCGTTTGTATGCCTAAAGAAAAAATCCGGTATGAAGGGATTCCTACTTTTGCACCGGAGCATTTTGCCAGAGTACGTCAGATTGATACCATGAAGAGAAAACAGTTTATCAAGGGTGTCAGCCAGATTGCCCAGGAAGGTGCCATCCAGATTTTCCAGGAATTTAATACCGGTATGGAAGAAATCATTGTAGGTGTGGTAGGTGTACTGCAGTTTGATGTTTTAAAATACCGTCTGGAAAACGAATACAATGTAGAAATCCGTTTGGAACCTCTGCCCTATGAACATATCCGTTGGATTGAAAACAAGGAAATAGATTTAAACAAACTGACCGGTACTTCTGATATGAAGAAGATTCAGGATTTAAAGGGCAATCCGTTATTGCTGTTTGTAAATTCCTGGAGTGTGGGTATGACATTGGAAAGAAACGAAGGTCTTGTACTTTCTGAATTTGGTAGAAATTAATGAAGAGAGAGTTATGCGTATTTCAAAAAATTCCTGCGCTATTGCTGGCAGGGCTGCTTGCTTTTAGCATATGTGCCTGTGGCACAGGGGAGGATGCTTATGTGGCGCCTGCACCTGAGGCAGGGGAAAACATGCCTGACACAGAGGCAGAGGGAGTGCAGACGCAGGCTACGGTACCAACGGAAACTTTGCCGCAAGGGGAGTCTGAAGAGGAAGGCATTGGTGCTTGGGATGAACCCTTAAAGGATGTGGCGGTGGAAGAAAGACCGGAAAGTATAGAAGCAGCTTCTCTTCCTATGGAAGAACACACGGGCAAGTATTATTATGACAGGTTGAATGAAGCGGAACAACTTTGGTATCGGGAAATGTATGCGGTTATGAGCAACATGAAAACCGAAATGAAGCTTTCGGAAGAAGCCAATGAAACGGTTGGTGCAGAAGGTCTGGATAAAATATTTAACTGTGTCATGAATGATAATCCCGGTTTGTTTTATGTAGAAGGGTATACCTATACATTGTATACCTATGGGGATGAATTGGATAAAGTAGCTTTTTCGGGTACTTATTCCCTGTCCGCTGATGAAAAAACAGAGCGTCAGAACAGAATTGACCGGGAAGTAGAGGCATGCCTGGCACAAGTTGCTGCGGATGCTTCCGAATATGAAAAAGTGAAATATGTCTATGAATATGTGATTTGCGCAACGGAATATAATCTGGAGGCAGAAGATAACCAAAATATATGCTCTGTCTTTTTAGGTGGAGAGTCTGTTTGCCAGGGATATGCGAAAGCGGTACAATATTTGTTGAATGAATTGGGTATAGAGGCGACTTTGGTTGTGGGAAACGTACACAATACAGAAAGCCACGCATGGAATTTGCTGAAGGTAGACGGGGCGTATTATTATCTGGATGCTACCTGGGGAGATGCCTCTTATCAGGTTCAGGGTTCCGGCAGCACCGGCGTCATGATACCGGACATCAGTTATGATTACCTGTGCGTTCCTTATCGGGAAATGGCGTTAACCCATACCATGGAAAGCCCTGTGGATATGCCGGAATGTACGGCAATGGAAGCCAATTATTATGTGATGGAAGGGGCCTATTTTAATAGTTACGATGAAGACGTGCTAAGGACTTTTTTTGAGCAGGGATATGCACAGGGACGTTCGTTTGTTACGTTCCGTTGTGCCGATGAGAATGTATACGGTACGGTTTTAGAAGAATTAATTACCAATCAGAAGATATTTGATTATCTGGAAAGTGCAGACGGTAAAGTGGCTTATGCCAAAGATGACCATAAGCTTTCCATGACTTTTTGGCTTGTGAATGAATAAACGGTGTGGTATACTATAGCGTAGGAACCGAAGCGTCGCAGTTGCGACAGAAGGAGAGTAAAATATGGAAGAAAGAAATACACATGTATTGAGAGATAATGATAATATCGGTGCAGTGCAGATTGCAGATGATGTTGTAGCAATGATTGCCGGCCTTGCCGCAAGGGAAGTGGACGGTGTTTCTGCCATGAACGGCAATGCTGCAGGAGAGCTGATGAGCAAAGTCGGCGTAAAAAATATGTCCAAGGGCGTCAAAGTGGATATTTTGGAAAAGAATGTATCCGTAGAGCTGGCTGTTACCATTGAGTACGGTCACAATATCCCTGCCGTAAGCCAGAAGATTCAGGCAAAGGTAAAGAGTGCCATCGAAAATATGACCGGTCTTACCGTGACGGATGTAAATATCCGTATTGCCGGTGTAAATATGCAAAAGAGTAACTAAACGAGGAATTTTATGGGAAGACGAGAACTGAGAGAACAGATATTTCTTTTGCTGTTCCGTGTGGAATTTAATGCGTTATCCGACATGCCTGAACAGATACAGTTGTTTTTGGCTGACGAGGAAATGGAACGCAAACAGAAAGATACTGACTACATCACAAAGAAGTATGACAGTATTATGGAAAAACTGCCCTCCATAGATGAACAACTGGAGCAGAAAGCAGAGAATTGGAACGTAGCGCGTATGGGTAAGGTAGAACTTACCATACTCAGACTGGCATTGTATGAGATGCAGTATGATGAAGACGTACCCGCAGGAGTTGCCATTAACGAAGCGGTGGAACTGGCAAAGAAATTCGGACAGGAAAGTTCCGGTGCCTTTGTAAATGCTGTTTTAGCAAAATTCGTATAAGGTCCGGTGATAACAATTCAGAATATTTATACAGTAGCACAAGTAAATACTTATATAAAAAATATGTTCATGCAGGATTTTATGTTGCAGTCCGTTTTTGTCAGAGGCGAAGTGAGTAATTGCAAATATCATTCTTCTGGACATATTTATTTTACGTTAAAGGATTCCAAAGGAACCATAGCCTGTGTCATGTTTGCAGGTAACCGCAACGGTCTGCAGTTTACCTTACGGGAAGGTATGCAGGTGGTAGTAGGCGGTACGGTGGATGTCTATGAAAGAGACGGCAAGTACCAGCTGTATGCGAAGCAGATTTTGCAGGAAGGCGCCGGATTCCTTTATGAAAAATTTGAAGAGTTGAAAAGAGAACTGGAGGAACGGGGAATGTTTGCCGCACAGTACAAACGCCCCGTTCCGAAGTATATCCGCACATTGGGTTTGGTAACCGCACCTACCGGTGCTGCGGTCAGAGACATTATCAATGTGGCCACCAGACGCAATCCCCATATCCGTATTATCCTCTATCCTGCTATCGTGCAGGGAGAAGCGGCAGCTGCCAGTATCGTAAACGGTATCCGGGCACTGGAACGCCGGGGCGTGGATGTGATGATAGTTGGGCGTGGCGGTGGTTCTATGGAGGATTTGTGGGCCTTTAATGAAGAAATAGTGGCTCAGGCAGTTTTTGACTGTGAAGTACCCATTATTTCTGCGGTAGGGCATGAAACGGATACGACCATTATCGATTATGTAGCAGATTTGCGGGCACCTACGCCTTCGGCTGCGGCAGAACTGGCAGTCTATGATTATGAGCAGGTCCTTTTGACACTGGACGGGTATGCAGAAAAATTGTCTCTGCGTATGAACGCAAAACTGGAAGCAAAACGAAAAGAAGCAGAAAACAAATATTTGCGGTTAAAACTTCTTAGTCCGGAGAATCAGATTCGGGAGAAGCGTACCCGGGCATTACAGCTGGAAGAAATGATTACCCGTGCCATGGACGAAAAACTGGTAAAAAGAAAGCACAGACTGGCACTGTTTATCGAGCAGTTTAAAGGATTGTCCCCCCTTACTAAGTTAAATCAGGGATATTCCTACGTAGAGGACAAAGAGGGAAAAGCATTGAAAAAACTGGGGCAGGTACATCCCGGAGATTTGTTAACCATTCATGTTTCAGACGGAAGAGTGCTTGCTAAGGTAACAGAAAAATTAAGCCCCATGGCAAAAAAGGAGAACAAAGATGACTTTAGAGGAAAACTTTGCTAAATTGGAAGAAGCAGTTGCCAGACTGGAAGCGGATGACATTTCCCTGGAAGAGTCTTTCCGTATATACAAAGAAGGCATGGAACTGTTAAGGCAGTGTAATACAGATATAGACAAAGTAGAAAAACAAGTGCTGTTGCTGAACGAACAGGGCGAATTGGAAGAGTTTGCATAAAGAGGTTTTTTTGCATATAATACTTGGAAATACTATGAGAGAGGGAAGTAATATGGGTACACCGGATATAAAACAGCAGATAAGCGGAAAAGCACAGGAAATAGAGCAGATTCTTCAAAAATACTTACCTGAAGAAAAGGGATATCAGAAAACAGTTTTGGCAGCTATGAATTACAGCATGTTAGCGGGCGGTAAGAGACTGCGTCCCATGCTGATGCAGGAAACCTACCGCATGTGCGGTGGTAAGGGAAGTGTAGTAGAACCCTTTATGGCAGCCATGGAAATGATACATACCTATTCTTTGGTGCATGATGATTTGCCCGCAATGGACAATGACGAATACCGCAGAGGACGTAAAACAACCCATGTGGTATATGGAGAAGGCATGGCCATACTGGCAGGGGATGCGTTGTTAAATTATGCCTTTGAAACGGCAATGAAAGCGTTTGCTTCCTGTACTGTGGACGGAATCCCCTTAACAGACCGTTATACGGCGGTGGCAGAGGCCTTATCCATACTGGCAAAGAAAGCCGGTATTTATGGTATGATTGGCGGGCAGACCGCAGATATAGAAGCAGAAAACAGCGATGCCGTCGATGAAGAACAGCTGTTATTTATTCATAAGCACAAAACCGCTGCCCTGATAGAAGCATCTATGATGATTGGAGCGGTTCTGGCAGGTGCTGATAAAGATATCGTAAATAAAATAGAAACCTGTGCCCAAAATATCGGGGTAGCTTTCCAAATACAGGATGACATTCTGGACATTACGGGAGATGCAGAGGAATTGGGGAAACCCATTGGCAGTGATGAAAAGAACAACAAGCAGACTTATGTCACTTTACGTGGATTGGAAACTGCAAAAGCGGATGTGGAAAAATTGTCTGCAGAAGCGATTTCTATTTTGCAGGATATTGCAGGTGACAGCTCTTTCTTAGAAGACCTGACAGCGTATCTGATTCACAGAAATAAGTAATAGGGAAATGCTTTGGAGAGCCGGAGCAGAGGTGACTATATGTTATTAGAGCAGATAAAAAAAGAAAATGACATAAAAAAAATAGACAAAGCGGATTATGATGCGTTAGCAGAAGAAATCCGTCAGTTTCTGATAAAAAGAATCAGTGAAACAGGTGGACATTTGGGCTCTAATCTGGGTGCGGTGGAACTGACTATGGCATTGCATCTGGTGCTGGATTTGCCGGAAGACAAAATCATCTGGGATGTAGGACATCAGTCGTATACACATAAACTGCTGACCGGCAGACAAGAAGGTTTTACCACATTACGCAAATTCCATGGAATGAGCGGATTTCCCAAACGCAAAGAAAGTAACTGCGACTGTTTTGATACCGGACACAGTTCCACTTCTATTTCTGCAGGGCTGGGTCTGGTCAAAGCCAGAGATTTAAAAGGAGAAACCAATACCATAGTTTCTGTTATCGGTGACGGTTCCTTAACCGGGGGCATGGCTTATGAAGCTTTAAACAATGCGTCCCGTCTGGATACAAACTTTATAGTGATTCTAAACGATAACAACATGTCTATTTCGGAAAATGTAGGTGGTATTTCTAGTTACTTAAACAATGTGCGTACCGCAAACAGTTATCTGGATTTAAAAGAAGGGGTGCACAAAGCCCTGGGAAATTCTTCTAAAGGCAATTCCGTAGTAGCAAAAATCCGTAAATTCAAAAGTGGTGTAAAACATCTGGTGATTCCGGGGATGTTTTTTGAAGATATGGGAATTACCTATTTGGGACCTGTAAACGGTCATGACATTTCTTCCCTTGTTAAAGTGTTGAAAGAAGCACAGAGGGTGAAAGGGCCTGTGATGATACATGTCATTACAGAAAAGGGAAAAGGCTATGAACCTGCGGAGAGGCATCCGGCCAGATTCCATGGTGCGGAGCCCTTTGTGATTGAATCCGGGTTGCCGCAGCATCCCAGAACAACAGCCAATTATACAGATATTTTTTCAACTGTTATGTGTAAATTGGGGCAGCGGAACGAAAAGGTGGTTGCCATTACTGCGGCAATGCCTGACGGTACGGGCTTAAAGCGTTTCCGCAATATGTATCCGGACAGATTTTTCGATGTGGGAATCGCAGAGGAACATGCGGTTACTTTTGCGGCAGGGCTAGCAGCCGGTGGAATGAAACCGGTAGTTGCCATTTATTCTTCTTTCTTGCAGAGAGCCTATGACCAGATTTTGCACGATGTGTGTATCCAGAATCTGCCGGTGGTATTTGCCCTGGACAGGGCAGGACTGGTAGGCAGTGACGGAGAAACCCATCAGGGGATTTTTGACTTGTCCTATTTATCCAGTATTCCCGGTATGCATGTGATGGCACCTAAAAACAAGTGGGAATTGTCAGATATGTTAAAATTTGCAGTGGATTTTGACGGTCCCATTGCGATCCGCTATCCCCGGGGAGAAGCTTATGCAGGATTGCAGGAATATAGAGAACCCATTGCACTTGGTAAATGCGAATGGATTTATGAAGAGAATCAAATCGTACTTCTGGCGGTAGGCAGTATGGTAAAGACTGCAGAAGAAGTACGTCTTAAACTAAAAGAGGCAGGGTATGGCTGCAGTCTGGTGAATGCCCGCTTTGTAAAACCCATTGATGAGGATATGGTAAGAAAAGCAGCCACAGGGCATAAACTGATTGTGACAATGGAAGAAAATGTGGCAAGTGGCGGTTTTGGTGAAAAGGTCAGAGCCTGTCTGGAAGAGAAGCAATATTACACGGATATGTTAACGGTGCATATACCGGATACCTATGTAGAGCATGGTAGTGTGGATATATTGAAAAAAGAGATTGGATTAGATGCCGACAGTATTTTTGCAAAAGTAAAAATGCGTATGATGCAGATAGAGTAACGGAGTATTTATGAAAGAAAGACTGGATGTAATTCTGGTTTCTGAAGGGTATGCGGAATCCAGAGAAAAGGCAAAGGCAATTATCATGTCCGGGAATGTGTTTGTGGACGGACAGAGAGAAGACAAGGCGGGAACCACTTTTGATACCGATAAAGTCAGGATAGAAGTAAAAGGTGCTGCCTTAAAATATGTCAGCCGCGGTGGCTTGAAGCTGGAAAAGGCCATGACCCATTTCGGATTGTCTTTGGACGGCAAGGTGTGCATGGACATTGGTGCATCTACCGGTGGATTTACCGATTGTATGTTACAAAACGGTGCGGTAAAAGTATATGCAGTGGATGTAGGACACGGTCAACTGGCCTGGAAACTCAGAAATGATGAACGTGTGGTATGTATGGAAAAAACAAACTTCCGTTATATGGTTCCTGCAGATATTGACGAAGCGCTAGACTTTGCGTCAGTGGATGTGTCCTTTATTTCCCTGACTAAGATTCTTTTGCCTGCAAGAAACCTGCTAAAAGACGGCGGTGAAATGGTATGCTTAATTAAGCCACAGTTTGAAGCCGGACGTGAAAAAGTCGGTAAAAAGGGCGTTGTCAGAGAAGCATCGGTACACAGGGAAGTGATATGCAAGGTACTTGATTATGCAGACAGCCTTGGGTTTGAGATAAAGAATCTGGAGTATTCCCCTATCAAGGGACCGGAAGGAAATATTGAATATCTGGTGTTTTTGAAGCTTCACAAAGACTTAAAGACGGAAACTGCTGCGTGGACAGAAGCGGAAGCAGAACAGAATTTGAAAACCGTAACAGAAGAAAAAAGCGGTATTTCCGTAACAGAAGGATGGAGTATGCGGATTGCGGATACCGTTACAAAAGCGCATGGGGAATTAGATAAGAACCAGTAGGAGAGAAAAGGTGAAACATTTTTGTATCTATACCAATACCCACAAAGATAAAGAACTGATTATGACAAACAGAGTGCGTACCTTTTTGGAACAAAAAGGTATGCGTTGTGAGGTTCGTACCCAGGAAACCGGAGAACCCCTGCCGGATGTGGATTGCATTCTGGTGTTAGGTGGGGATGGAACCATGTTAAAGGCAGCAAGAGAAATGAAAAGCCGCAAACGGGTTCCGTTGTTGGGAATCAATCTGGGAACCTTAGGATATTTAACTGAAGTAGAACCGGACAATGTGGAAGCAGCCCTTACCCAGTTACTTGACGGTGATTATGAATTGGAAAGCCGCATGATGTTAAACGGTACCATTTATAAAAAGAGCGGAGAGAAACAGGAAGACTGGGCACTCAATGATATTGTAATCAGTAAAAGCGGAATCGGTCAGCTGATTATTTTTAACTTATATGTAAACAGAAAATTATTACATAAATATGTGGCAGACGGTATGATAGTTACCACACCTACCGGCTCTACCGGATATAATCTGTCTGCAGGTGGTCCCATTGTGGAACCAGGTGCAAAACTGCTGGTACTGACACCGATTTGTCCCCATACCATGAACCAAAGGAGTGTTGTGCTTTCACCGGAGGATGAAGTGGTAATCGAATTGCCACCGGGCAGAGAAGGGCAGGAGCAGTGTGCAGCGCTTAATTTTGATGGTTATGCCGTGGAATTAAAAACCGGTGATGCAGTACGTATTGTGCGTTCCGAACGTACAACGGAATTTATCAAACTCAGCAAAGCGGGCTTTTTGGAGATACTGCACAAAAAGATGAGTGATACTTAAAGTTCGAATGAATATACGAATTTAGGTAGGAGGTCTTATGAAAAAAACAAGACATGGTAAGATTATAGAGATTATAGAAGCCCATGATGTGGAAACCCAGGAGGAACTGGCTGCTTACTTAAAGCAGGCAGGCTATGAAGTGACACAGGCCACCGTTTCCAGAGATATCAGAGAGTTGAAATTATCCAAGGTACCCACAGGAAGCGGAAAGCAGAAGTATATTCTGGTAAGGCAGGACGACAACCATCTGGGAGATAAGTATATCCGCGTATTAAGGGATGGCTATCATTCCATGGACATGGCACAGAATATATTAGTCATAAAGACGGTAGCAGGCATGGCTATGGCGGTAGCTGCAGCAGTGGATGCCCTGAAGTTTAAAGAAATCGTAGGATGTATTGCGGGGGACGATACCATAATGGTAGCAGTCAGAACCGTAGAAGAAACCCGGACGCTGATGGATAAAATACATAGGATGATAGAAGGAGATATATGTTAATCAGCTTACACGTAAAAAATTTGGCATTGATTGAAGAAACAGAAGTAGAATTTACCCCCGGATTAAATATATTGACCGGTGAGACCGGTGCAGGTAAATCCATTTTATTGGGGTCTGTAAATCTGGCGCTGGGAGCAAAAGCGGATAAAGAGCTTATCCGGCATGGGGCAGAGTCTGCACTGGTGGAACTTGTCTTTTCTGCTGAGAGTGAAGCGGTTCGGAATAAGCTGGCAGAAATGGATTTGCCCTGTGAAGATGCGGTTGTGGTTATCAGTCGCAAGATACAACCCACCAGAAGTATCAGCCGCATTAACGGAGAAACCGTTAGCGTGAAACAGTTAAAAGAAATAGCGGAGCTTCTTTTGGACGTACATGGTCAGCATGAGCATCAGTCCCTGTTGCACAAAAAGAAACATTTGGAAATTTTAGATGCCTATGTGGGAGATGATTTTTCTGAAAAGCTTGCGCAGGTAAAAGCATTGTATCAGGAAAGAAACCGGATTGCATCTGAAATTGCAAATCAGGATATGGATGACAGTAAACGTAGCAGGGAAGCAGAATTCTTGCAGTTTGAGTTACAGGAAATAGAACAGGCTTCTTTAAAGCCGGGCGAGGATGAAGAACTGGAAAACCGTTATCGCAGAATGGTAAACAGCCAAAAAATCGGTGAAGCAGTTGCAAACAGTTACCGTCTTACCGGTGGGGATGCGGAAGGTGCATCTTTGCTGCTTGGAAGAGCGGTCAGGGAACTAAACGGTGCGGTTGTCTACGATGAAGCGTTGCAGTCTCTTTCTTCCCAAATTTCGGAAATAGAATCTTTGTTAAGTGATTTCAATCGTGAATTGGCAAACTATATGGATGACATGGAGTTCGACAGCGCAGATTTTGCGATGGTAGAAGAGCGTTTGAATGTATTGAATCATTTAAAGGATAAATTTGGAAGAACCATAGAAGATGTATTGGCATACCGCGATACACTTCTGGACAAAATAGAAAAGCTGAATCATTATGAAGCCTATATGCAGAAATTAAAGTTGCAATTAAAGGAAGTAGATGAAAAACTGGTTAAAGCTTGTGAACAGGTTTCTAAAGAACGTCATGCACAGGCCGTGACATTGGAAAAAACGTTGAAAAAAGCTTTAGAAGAGTTGAATTTCCTTACTGTAGAATTTGTGGTGAAAATACAAAGGAAAGAAATCGCGGCAGATGGATATGATGATGTGGAATTTATGATATCTACCAATCCGGGTGAAATTGTAAAACCCCTGGGAATGGTTGCCAGTGGCGGTGAGCTTTCCCGTATTATGTTAGGATTAAAAACGGTTTTAGCGGATAAAGATGCGGTAGATACATTGATTTTTGATGAAATTGATGCAGGTATCAGCGGTAAGACAGCATGGAAGGTTTCGGAAAAATTAGGGAAATTGGGAAAGGCACATCAGGTCATCTGCATCACCCATTTACCGCAGATTGCAGCTATGGCTGACAGTCATTATGTGATTGAAAAGCAAACAGACGGTAACAGTACCGTAACCGGTATCCGCCATCTGGACGAACAGGGAATCAAAGAAGAACTGGCACGTCTTTTGGGCACGGATTCCTTGTCCGAAGCTGCACTTTCCAATGCGGAAGAATTGAGAATGCAGGCTTCCAAATATAAACAATAAACACTTTCAAATATTATGATTAAACAATTGAAAATTGCCAACAATAAAAGGAGTATCCGATGCGGATACTCCTTTTATTAATTCAAAGGAGGAATGACAAGTGGAAAGCAAGAAAAAACAAGTGATTCAGAATCTGAGAAAAAGAAAAATCTATAAACGATGTCTGTTGGCAGCCATGGTACTTACCTGTTTTTCGCTTGTGGGACTATGGGTTTTGTTTGCGTATAAACAGATTCCCGGCAGTATCAAATTAAAGGTAGGAGAAGAGTTGATTTGGAATATGGGATTACCGATTGTGGGAGAAATCAGTAAATCAGAGAGGGAAGAAGAATTGCAGGCAGTAGCGGTAAATGAACAGGCAGAATCCAATATTTCCGGCAATTCCATTCGGATTGATTTAAGTGAAACCATTACAATGAAAGCAGATATGTTGAGTAGCTATCAAATGGATTTGAAACTGTTTGGTTTTATTCCTTTTAAGCAGGTGGAGGTAGATGTCATAGACGAAATGACACTGACACCTGTAGGACTGCCAATCGGTATTTATCTAAAAACAGAGGGAATCTTAGTTATTGGAGTGGGCGACTATACTTCTATAGATGGGCGAAGTGTATCGCCGGCAGATAATATTTTAAAAAGCGGAGATTACATCCGGGAAGTGGACGGGCAGGAAATATCCAATAAAAACGCCTTTATTAAAATGGTGGAGGATTCCGGTGGTAAACCAATGATTCTTACCATATGCCGGGAGCAAGAAGAGTTTGATGTCAAACTGACACCTATTCAAAATCAAAACGGGGAATATAAACTGGGCATCTGGGTCAGGGACAATGCCCAGGGTGTGGGGACTATGACTTTTGTGGACAGCCGGGGGAATTTTGGCGCTTTGGGGCATGGAATTACCGATGTGGATACCAGTCTGATTATGCAGCTTCGCAGCGGTACGCTTTATAAAACGGATATTGTGGCAATCAAAAAAGGAGTAAAAGGGGAACCCGGTGAAATGACGGGTATGATTGATTACTCTGATAAAAATATATTGGGGATTGTAACACAAAACACGGAAAAGGGCATTTTCGGAACCTGTAATGAAAAGATGATAGACCGCGTTGCCTGTGCGCCACTTCCCATAGGATTAAAACAGGAAGTGGAAAAAGGCGAGGCCCAAATCTATTGTACCGTGGACGGAGAACCGGCTTATTATGATATAGTCATCAAAGACGTGCATCTGGATAATGATAATGTGAATAAGGGAATTGTCATTCAGGTAACAGACCCTGAGCTAATAGCCTTAACAGGCGGTATCATTCAGGGGATGAGCGGCGCGCCTATTATACAGAACGGTAAGATAATCGGGGCGGTGACCCATGTACTGATTAACGACGCCACCAGCGGGTACGGGATATTTATAGAGGAGATGCTGGGGGAATGATTAAGAACAAAGCAGATTTTACAAGGCTTTCTAAGCAGTTGTATTATCTGCTTTATTTTTATATTAGTTGATGGAAATAAATAAAAGATTAAGAAAAAAGGGGACGAGTTATGTTGGGAGCGAATGTTCAGAATATTGAAACGGAGGCAATTATAATGTTAGTGAAAAAGACTTTTTGAAACAAAACACAGAAATAAGCATACTTATTTCAAAAACTTGATGACTTTTTGAAATAAAGAGGGTATAATGAGTGTAGTTATTTCAAAAGAGGTGAAAATTTCTCTGCCTGCATAATCAGGCAGGCATTTTGCTTCGCAAAACAAGGAGAAAATTATATGAATCGAGCAGGAATATATGTTGACAATTTAACAGGAGAGGCTACTTATCAATCTTTTAAGCCAAATCCATTACCACCTATGCCTGAAATTGAAATGGATGAGGAGCTTGTAAATCTTTTAATAGATGCCAATAAACAACTTGTAAAACTTGATACTGCATCACAGTTAATTTCTAATGTAGATTTGTTTATATCAATGTATGTAAGAAAAGAAGCATTAATTTCCTCACAAATAGAAGGCACACAGTGTACGCTTGATGATGTATTAGATCCAGAGGTGGAAGAAAATGCAAATCTTGACGTTTCAGATGTTATTAATTATGTGAAAGCAACACAGTATGCATTGAATCGTCTGGAAAGATTGCCGTTATGCTGCAGATTAATAAGAGAAATACATGAAGTATTAATGGAAAATGTACGCGGACAGGATAAAACTCCGGGAGAATTTAGACATTCTCAAAACTGGATAGGTCCTGCAAACTGCTCATTAAAAGATGCCAGATATATTCCGCCTAATGTAAAGGATATGCAAGATGCCATGTCTGATTTGGAAAAGTATATTAATGAAAATGTGGATTATGACCCATTGATTCGAGTAGCACTGCTTCATTATCAGTTTGAAACAATACATCCGTTTTTGGACGGCAACGGTAGAATCGGAAGACTTTTGATACTCCTTTATCTGATGGAGCAGGGATTGCTTGTTAAACCGGTCATTTATATATCTTATTTTTTGAAAAAGAACCAGATAGAATATTATGATCGAATTAGTGAAGTTAGAAGAAGTGGAAACTTTGAACAATGGATAAGATTCTTTTTGGAGGCGGTGAGTAAAGCGGCATCGGATTCTTTGGAAGCAATTCGTCAGCTTTCTGCACTGCATGATACAAATATAGAAAAACTTCCAAAGACAACTCGAAGCAAAGATAATTTACGAGCAGTTTTTGATTATATTGAACAGTATCCGATTATTGATATTAAGAGAACTGCAAAAGTATTAGATATTAGTTATAATACAGTAGCTACGGCTGTGAAGAAGCTTGTGGGACTTGGTATTTTGCAGGAGACAACCAATGCGGCGAGGAATAGAGTGTTTGCGTATGAAGAGTATTTAGGGATATTGAGGAAGGATACGTGAGAGAGGAAAAGAACAGTGATAGATGAGACATTAAGTGTCCCGTTAAATAAAATAGGGCATTGCTCGCTTTGTGTCCTGTATTTTTTAATGGGTTACAGATACGATTTTTTTTAGGAGGTCAGAAAAAATGAATCAAATAAAAATCGGAGAATTCTTGAAAAATCTTCGAAAAGAGAAAGGGCTTACTCAAGAACAACTGGCAGAACAGTTTAATGTGTCTCGACGTTCGGTATCTAGATGGGAAACCGGGAGCAATATGCCTGATTTATGTGTTCTTGTAGAGTTGGCAGATTTTTATGATGTAGATATCAAAGAGATTATTGATGGAGAGAGGAAATGCGAGATGATGAATGAAGAAGTAAAAGAGGTTGCTTTTAAGATGGCAGACTATGCTGTCGAGCAAAAGAGCAAGCTTTTATTTTGGGTGAGACGAATTAGTCTTGTAGGCGTAGTTTTGATGGCCATGGTTTTGGGTTTACAATGTTTTAATTACGAACCTGGAATTGGAACTTTTTTTTGTTTTTTGTTTTCTGTTTTGGTATTTGTCGTGATGGTAATATTGTCGCTTTATACGAATGGGTTACTTGAAAAGATTGCGAAAAGAAAGAAATTTGTAAAAGGATGTAAGGTATTTGTACTGCTCGTTGGAATATGCGTACTATTATTCATAATGAAGTTTATATTGGTTCTTGTATCAATTCTATTTATGGAGAGTACACCATATAATAATCAAACTGGTATAGAAAATTATGATAAAGCCAAGATATTAGAACAATATGGTGGTGATATTAGTGAGTTATTCATATTTCCTGACGATACGACCAATATGCTTGAGCCGATATTTGTATCCAGTTTAAAAACGGGATTCTTTGATACAGATGGATATATAATTTTACAAGGAACATATAATGAAGAAGATTATGATACAGAAGTACAGAGACTTTCTTCAATAGAATGTACGGTAGAGGATATTACGATAGGGATTCAATATGATGAAGAAAGTTATGCGTTGCCGGCATATGTTGCAATAGACGGTTTTGATTATGAGTATGAATATGCGCTACTGGATGAGAAAAACCATACAATAACCTATATTCTTCTTAGTTATCCTGAATATGTTAACTTGCGTGAATATAAGGAATATTTGAAGTTGGATGTGAATGAATACAAGATAGAAGATTCGTTGAATCAATTTTCTATCTATTCACGTTATTATGAAGATGGTGTTTATATAGAATATTCGGACGGAAAATAAAGTTACATACATTATATAAATAGGGAATTGTTTCGTCGCCAAAAGTAAGGCGAGAGCAAATCCTTATATGTAGAGAAAAGAAAATTTTGTTGTTCCCTACTTGACACAAGCGTGAGCGGCGCGCCTATTATCCAGAATGGGAAGATAGTGGGAGCTGTTACCCATGTATTGATTAATGACGCCACCAGCGGGTACGGGATATTTATAGAGGAGATGCTGGGGAATTAACTCCAAGCAGAAACAAAAATAGCAGATAACGTGCCTTGTGTGCGTGTTATCTGCTATTTTTGTTAATATATTGACTAAAAACGAAATGTCATATTGAAAAAGGCTAATATATTAGCTATAATAAGCAATATAAAAAAGGAGTTAATTATATGCATAAATATATTTGGGAAACGCCGGAAGAAATTAATCAAATGATTGCGGTTGGCATGAAGAAATTAAGAAAAAGATTAAAAATATCCAGACAGAAACTGAGTGAAATATCAGGGGTCAGCTATGGATCGATTAAAAGATTTGAAGAGTCCGGGAATATAAGCTTATTGTCATTGACCAAAATAGCGATAGCTTTGGATGCAGTAGATGACATTAAAAAAATATTTTCTGAGATTCCCTACAAATCGATTCAGGAGGTAATCAATGAGCAGAAATAGTATTAAGTTAGGGTTGAAATCTTTGAAGATAAAATATCACGGTCGCTATGTGGGAATGTTAGCACTGGCCAATCATAAAAAGGTTGCTTTTTCCTATGATGAGAGTTGGTTAAAGGATGGATTTGCAATCAGCCCATTTTCATTACCGCTTGAAGCAAAAGTTTTTATTCCGGATAATTATCATTTTGATGGATTGTTTGGCATTTTTGCAGACAGTCTTCCGGATGCATGGGGAAATCTTTTGTTAAATAGAATTTTGAAAGAGCATAACATAAATAAAGAGATTACGGTTCTTGACAGACTTGCATTGGTTGGAAAGAACGGAATGGGCGCATTGGAATATGAACCTGCATATGAACTGGTTGAAGAGAGAATGACTGATAATTTGGATTATCTTTCTATACAATGTCAAAAGATGCTTGAAACGTCAGTTTCAGAAGATTTGGATTTGCTTTACAGAATGGCAGGGAGTAGTGGTGGCGCAAGACCCAAGATACTGACAGAATATGAGAATCGAGATTGGATTATTAAGTTCCCGGCACATGTAGATTCTAAAGATATTGGAATGCAAGAATATGATTATGCAAATTGTGCAAAAAAGTGTGGCATTGCTATGACGGAAACGAAATTGTTTCCCTCTGATTTATGTAAAGGTTATTTTGGAACGGTACGATTTGACCGTACGATGAAGAATGGTGAATGTAATAAAGTGCATATGGCAACGGCAGCGGCATTATTGGAGGTGGATTTTAATTCTCCATGTATAGATTACCATACGCTTATGAAGTTAACCAGAATTCTTACAAGAGAAAATAAGACGGATTTGGAGAATATGTTTCGAAGAATGTGCTTTAATGTGTTTGCCCATAATCGGGATGACCATGCAAAGAACTTTACTTTCTTGTATCATGAAGATATAGATATGTGGCGTTTGAGTCCGGCTTATGATTTGACTTATAGCAATACTTATTTTGGGGAACATACAACGTCTGTTGATGGAAATGGAGCTAATCCGGGAGAAAAGGAAATCCTAACTGTGGGAATGCAGGCCGGTATGAAAAAACAACGGTGTTTGGAAATAATGGAAGAGATAAAAGGGCTTGTGAAGCAGGAACTGGGCAACTATCTTTAAAATGCAACTTATCCATTCAAAACGCAACTCATCCTTCAAAAGCTTTTCACTCACTAAAAAATCTGCTAGTGTGAGTTTACACAAAGAAAGAGAGGAAAGTTTTGAAGATGAAGAAAAGCAAATGGATGAAGCAAGTTGTAGGGTTGATTATAATTTTAGGTGTTTGGGGAGGCGTATTTTTCCTGCTTAAGGCATGGATATTTCCGCCTTTCGAAGAACCGGTAGGCTCAGGGGAGCATGCCGTACAGATGCAAGTCTACACGTGGGAAGATGAGAGCCGGGTAGAAACTTATACCGACACCGGAGAAAACCGTGCACTGACAGTAAATATATGGTATCCTGAAACGGAAGGGAAATATCCGCTGGTAGTATTTTCCCACGGAGCCTTTGGGGTGATTGAAAGCAATTATTCTACCTATGTGGAACTGGCATCCCATGGATATGTGGTTGCGAGTATAGGACATCCGTATCATGCTATGTTTGTAGAAGATGTAAACGGTAAGAAAACTTATGTGGACATGGACTTTTTAAAACAGGTATATGCAGATAACGGTGAATATTCTGAAGAATCCGAAAGAGCGGTATATGAGTTTGGTTTAGAGTGGATGGCGGTTAGAACCGGAGATATGAATTTCGTACTGGACACAATATTAGAGCAGGTACAAGTAGGCGAGGAAGCTCCTTTTACCATGATAGATACGGATAAAATCGGTTTGATGGGACACTCCATGGGAGGTGCCACCGCAGTGGCGCTTGGCAGGAAAAGAGACGATATTGATGCAGTGATTGACCTGGAAGGCACGATGGTCGGCGAATATGTAGGTTTTGAAAACGGATATGAAATCTATAATGAAACACCTTACCCGGTTCCCGTTCTGGATGTTAATTCTGACAGTGTACGGGCGCAGATTAAACAATTAGAAGCAGAGCATGCCGGTTGGGAGTATGTAAATGACTATGTAGGCAGAAATGCAGTAGATTATAGAAAAGTAATATTTAACGGTGCCGGTCATTTGAATTATACGGATTTACCTACGATTTCACCGGTTTTAGCAGGGCTTTTAGGTGTGGGAGAAGTAGATGCAAAAGAATGTATTACCAATATGAATGAGATGGTGCTTATCTATTTTGACTATTATTTAAAGGGGGAAGGTACCCTTTCAGATATAAAGACGGAGTATTAGAAAATGCAGGTTGGTATCAGAAAAATTCTAAACAAAGAAAAAGAACAAGTCATTATTGAATGTACGGAAATTACGTCTGAAATCAAAGATATTTATTCCTATGTGCAAACGAAGGGAACGGAGCTTTCGGGTGTGACGGAGGAGTTGTATACGAAAAGATTTCGATTGGAGGATGTCTGCTATTTTGAAGCCTTGGATGAGAAGGTGTTTGCGTATACGAAAGAAGAGGTATATGAGATAAAAATGCGTCTGTATGAGGTGGAACAAGCTTATGAAAAATACCATTTTATACGATGTTCCAAGGCGGTAGTTTTGAACTTGATGTTACTGGACAGTATCAGCCCGGCTTTAAACGGACGTTTTTTTGCCCATATGAAAAATGGAGAGAAGATTATGATTTCCAGACAGTATGCACCTAAATTAAAACAAGTTGTTATGGGAGGGAATGATAATGCAATCTAAATCTAAGATTTCGGAAGCATTAATTGCTTTTTGTGTATGCACTGCCTGTATTACCATTCTGCAGGGCGTTTTGGGAATGTTGTTTTATCCCGAAGAAAAATTAGGGTATGAGGCATTTCTTACGCCACCGTTATTTGGATTGTTTTCTGTGATGCTGGGTATGGTGACTTGGTCTAAGAAAGAGTTAAGTATCAAGCAGATTTTAATTCGTAGGACAATTCACCTATTTTTGATAGAAGGCATGGTTTTCGGATTAAATTATCTTGCAGGCAACAGCTTTTCTGTACCGGTTACCATGGCACTGGCGTTTGGGATTGCCGTAATTTTTGTTGCAGTTTACCTGATTTTATGGATTAATGACAAGAAGAGTGCGGCTCTCTTTAATCAAAAACTTAAGGAATTTCAGGCAGGAGGGACTTGACAGTCCCTCTTATTTGTATTAGTATATGCAATATATTGCATATATGGAGGAGATATGAACGCATCGGAAGTATTAGAGAGAATGGAACACAGATATGCACTGTTTGGATTGTTCTTTGCATTTCACAACCGCTTACAGGCAGTGGGAGATTCCTTTTATGAGGAGATTACCTGTAAACAATTTTTTTTGATGGCTTGCATGAATCTGTATCCGGATGAGGCACCTACGGCAAATGAACTGTCGAAAACCATGGGATGCACCAGACAAAATGTAAAAGAGATTTTAAACAGCCTTGAAAAGAAGCAGTTCATACGTTTAGAGGCGGATGATAAAGATAGAAGAAAGCAACGGGTGTATCTGACAAAACAGGCTTTGCTTTTTGCAGATAAGTACCGGGCAAAAGAAGAGATTTTTATGAAAGAGTTATACGATGGAGTGACGGAAGAAGAAATCCTTCATACATATAAAACACTCACAAAAATAGAAAAAAATTTAAAAAGGATAAAGGAGATGTAAAAATGAAAACAGTGGTGATTTATAATTCACAGACCGGTTTTACCAAACGATATGCAGAGTGGATTGCGGAAGAAACAAAGGCAGATTGTTTTGCATTATCTGAGGCGAAGAAGATAGATTTTGATGAATATGATACCATAGTATTTGGTGGCTGGGCATGTGCCGGCGGTATCAGTAAACTTAACTGGTTTAAAGGAAATTTAAATAAATGGAATGATAAGAAGCTGATTGCTTTTTGTGTGGGTGGAAGCCCCATTGAGAATCCGGAGATAGAAGTGGCACTGAAAAAGAATTTTGAAGGTGCGGAATATGAAAAGGTAAAAGCGTTTTATTGCCCCGGCGGCTTCAACTACGAAAAAATGTCCAAAACTTCCAAACTGATGATGAAGATGTTTTTAAAAACATTGAATGCAAAAAAGGACAAAACGGAAGAAGATGAGATTATGATTAAAATGATTTCTTCATCCTATGATATTTCGGATAAAAAATACATAGAGCCCATTGTTGCATATATAAAAGCGGAATAATGTAGCGTAATAGAAAATAAGCTGATTAACAAATGATGATTATCTAAATTTCAGGCGAATTGTTGACACAATTCGCCTGAATTGGTATAATTGCGATATACAATTTGACGTTGAAAGGCAAGGTGTGAATCAGTAACCATACGTAGACGGAAATGCCATAAAAACATCTAGGAACAGGAGATGACCCTATGTTTAAAAATCTAAAGATGAGATTAAGCCTTACAGTGGTAATATTATCACTAACAATTTGCTGTATCAGTTTATTGTATTTTAGTGCACAGTCGGGTATGACGGCACTGATGAAGGATTCTGCTTTAGATAATATGAGAGCGGAATTGAATGCGCAGTCTACCTTAATTGAAGAGTATTTGTCACATCAGGAGGATTTGCTGACAGAATATAGCATTAATCCGTTGATAAAAGATTACTTAAAGGACTTGTCAGACCCTGATAAGCAGAAGGCAGTGCAGGAATATACAGAAAACTATTTTGCGGGTCTGGATAACTGGGAAGGCTTGTATGTGGCAGAGTGGGATACCCATGTTGTGGCACATTCAAATGCCGCAGTTGTAGGTATTACCACACGTGAGGGCGAAGGTTTGCTGGCGTTGCAGAAGGCAATGGAAGGTGCTAACGGATTATATAATGCAGGAATTATTGTTTCTCCCGCATCACAGAAATTAACTCTTTCCATGTATTGTCCGGTTTATGATAACGGTAAGATTATCGGTTACGTAGGTGGTGGTCCTTTTGCCGAAAATCTGGATGGTATCCTGAATAATGTGAAATCTACGGATAATGAGGCAATTCAGTATGCCATGATTAATGTGGATTCGGAAATGTATATTTTCCATGAAGATGCTGCTTTGATTGCAACCCAAATCCAGGATGACATGACGAAAAAGGTTATCGAGGAAATCCGCGCAAATACTGCTTCTGAAATAGGAGAAGTAACTTATTCCGAAAACGGAGAAGAATATATTATTTCTTACCATTATGATTCTGAACACGGATGGGCGGTACTATCCAAAGCCAGTGAGAAGAATTTGTATGCAGATGTCTACAGGGTTATGAGTGAGCTGGCTGTAATTTGTATTGTTTCCAGTGTTTTGATTGGTGCTTTGTCATGGGTTTGCATTTATATCAATACGAAGCCGTTGGGATATGTGACCGATGCACTGCTTAATTTGAAAGATTTAAAAATCGGCAAGTCTGACAGGTTGAAAAAATACATTAACTGTAAAAGTGAAATAGGTCAGATTGCTACTGCACTGGATTCGTTAACCGATTCACTGAAAAATATTATTGGTACACTGGATGACTGTTCCACGTCCCTGTCACAGTCTGCAAATAAGATGTCTGATTCTTCGACAGTATTAATACAATGTGTAGAAGAAAATGCTTTGGCTACAGAGCAGTTTGCAGAGCATACGGACAGGATTAACGAAACCGTAAAGAGCGTTGATGAAGGCGTTGGAGAGATTGCAGAGGTAGTTTCCCAGGTGGAAGCAAAGATCAGAGTCGGTACTGCCAAGAGCAATGAATTGATGGCTAATGTGACCCAAATGCGTGAAATTGCCAGCACATCTTTAGAGAATACCAACAAGAAGATTGAAGAGAATTACAACGCAATCCAGAAGGCGATGAATGACCTACAGTCCCTTACCCAGATTGACCAGATGGCAAACCGTATTTTGGAAATTACAAACCAGACCAATCTGTTGTCATTGAATGCATCCATAGAAGCTGCACGTGCAGGAGAAGCAGGACGCGGATTTGCCATTGTAGCAGGAGAAATCGGTAACCTGGCAAGCGGTTCATCCCAGACGGTTGCTGAGATTCAGGGTATCTGTAATGAAACAAAGCAGAACATCGTAAAAGTAGAAGAATGTTTTGACAGTATTATTTCCTTCATGGAAAAAGATATTAAGACACAGTTTGAAGAATTTGTAAATGCAACTAATGAGTACAATACCTCTATTTCCCAGATAAAAGACATTATCAACGATATGAGTGATTGCTCGGATGCGTTTGTGCAGGCTGTTTCCGATATTCAGGCCCAGATTGACAGTGTACAGAACAATTCTTCAGACGACAGCATCAGTACGGAAGATATGCTTACCAAGGTAGAGCAGACCAGAAAAACATCAGAAGATTTGGTTGATATAGTAAGCGTAAACGAGCAGAATGCAATTTCCATCAGAGAAATTGTTAACCGATTTACAAGCTAAAGGTGTTATGACACTGATAACTGAAACGGAATAAAAGATGTAGTCGTGCAAGTATTTGCCGACTACATCTTTTTTTTGATGAAAAAAAGTGTTACAATGGCTTGTGGAAAAAAAGGAAGTTAAAGGAAGAAGCGTATGATAAGTATCAAGAAATTATTTGAGCCTGCGGATATGACGGTAGGCAAACCATGGAAAAGTATTGTGATGTTTTCCATACCTATGTTAATCGGAAATGTTGCACAGCAGTTGTACAATACCGTTGACAGTATTGTAATAGGCCATTATGAAGGTGACAATGCACTGGCCGCAGTAGGAAGTGCCATGCCGTTATTAAATCTTTTACTGGTTTTGATAGTAGGGATTTCTGCCGGCGTTGGTATTATGGTATCCCAGTATTTTGGGGCAAAAGCCAGAGAAGAATTGTCCGATACCATTGGTACCTGTATTAGTGTAACTGCCATTGCATCGCTGGTTATTATGGTGGTAACGCCGCCTTTTATCCGTTTTATTCTGCAAAAGTTGAATACCCCTATTACCATATTGGATGATTGTACCGCATATCTGGTTATTATGATGCTTGGTATTGCCGGTTCGGCGTATTACAATATTTTAAGCGGTATTTTGCGTGGAATGGGCGATTCTTTCTCTGCATTGATTTATCTGTTGGTGGCAACAGTTATCAATGTAGTTCTGGATCTTTTATTTGTGGCAAAATTTGATATGGGTGTGGCAGGAGTTGCGCTTGCAACCATAATTGCCCAGGCAATATCTGCCATTCTGTGTATGTGGAAGTTGTGGCATATGCGTGAGGTGTTTGATTTAGGTAAAGCCCAGCTGAAAATGAAAAAGAAATATGTAAGCCAGATTGTCAGACTGGGTCTGCCGTCCGGTCTTACTCAGGCAATCTTTTCTTCTGCAATGATAATTGTACAGTCTTTAACAAACAGTTTTGGTGAAATGTTTATTGCAGCCAATGTTATTGTAATGCGAGTAGATGGTTTTGCCATGATGCCCAATTTTTCTTTTGGTATGGCAATGACAACGTATACAGGTCAGAATGTAGGTGCTAAAAAATATGACCGCGTTACACAGGGAGCAAAGCAGGGTACACTTCTGGCAGTGATTTGTGCCACTGTGATTACCGGTATTATTCTGGTTTTCGGTAAATATTTGATGGATATTTTTACGGACACCCCGGAACTGGTGGATTTAAGCGTATATGTAATGCGTATTCTGGCGGTGGGATACATAGCCATGGCAGTAACCCAGAGTTTGTCCGGTGTCATGAGAGGTGCAGGGGACACGCTAACGCCTATGTGGATTTCCCTTTGTACTACTGTGCTAATCCGTGTACCGGTTGCGTACGGAATTTCTTTTCTTACAAGAACACCGGAACTTCCCTACGGTCGCAGTGAATGTATCCAGATTTCCCTTCTGTTCTCATGGGTAATGGGTGCAGTATTGACTGCAATTTTCTACAAAGTGGGAAGATGGAAAAAGAAAGCGATATTTTAAAGAAAATATAGTTTTTGTCATAAATCTGTTGGAAAAAGAAATATATGGGAGGAATCATGATGAGAAAAAATTTTGGCGCTAAATCTTTTTTGTACCCGATGCCGGTACTGATTATTGCAACCTATGATGAAAATGGTACACCGGATGCCATGAATGCAGCCTGGGGCAGTATTGCAGATACCAACCGCATTGCAATATATCTTAGTGCGGAGCACAAGACCACAAAGAATATTCTTGCCCGCAAGGCATTTACCGTCAGCATGGCGGATGCAGCACATGTGGTGGAAGCAGATTATGTAGGTATTGTATCTGCAAATACAGTGCCGGATAAATTGGAAAGAGCCGGTATGCATACCACAAAGAGTAGTTTTGTGGATGCGCCGCTTGTGGATGAATTACCTATGGCTCTGGAGTGCAAAATGGTAAGTTTTGATGAAGAAAGCGAGCTTTTAATCGGTGAAATCGTAAATGTCTGTGCAGAAGAAAGGGTTTTGGACGAAAAGGGAAATATTGACCCGAAGAAATTAAATCCCATTACCTACGACCCTGTAAACCATGCGTACCTGACGCTGGGTGAAAAGGTGGGAAATGCGTTTAGTGACGGAAAGAAAATAAAATAGTGAGTTCATAAAATATGAAAAAGCGATTGAATTGCCTACATCCATGAACGGATGTAGGCAATATGTCTATTCGGTTTTCTTAAAAACTTATGTATCGGAAGCTCCTATTTTATCCTGGTGTTGTTTTAATGCTGCAAAACGTAATAACTGTTTTCTGGAAGAAATGCCAAGTTTGCTATATATATTTTTGTTATGATATTTCAAAGTATTTTCTGTGATTCCTAAAATATCTGCAATTTCCTTGGCTGATTTACCGGATAAAT
>JAZNNL010000175.1:0-5108 GCA_045580245.1 Lachnospiraceae bacterium | reverse complement strand
ATGTTTTCTGCAGCATTAAAACTGGACGAAGAGGGAAAAGTGGTATTCGATTTCCCCGAAAAGCCCAAGCCCGTAGAAACTGCCGTGAAATGTCCCAAATGTGAGAAGATGCTTATGCGCTGCCAGTGGCAGTATGAGTGTGCCTGTGGTTTTAAAGTGTTCCATACTGTGGCAAAAGTGGAATTGTCCGAGGATGTGATGCGGGATTTGCTTACAACCGGTGCCACAAGGGAAAAGGTAACAGGATTTACGTCCAAAGCGGGCAATGTATTTGATGCACATTTGAAATATTCGGAGGCGGAAGGAATCCGGTTTGACTTTGACAGGACAGAGGAGCCGGAGGTTCATACACAAATTAAAAAAAGTACTTGACGGATCATGCAAACGGGTGTATATTCAGTTTATCGCTACAACGCATAGACGCTTTAAAGCGTTAAAGTTTAGCGTAAGGAGGATGAATATATGAAAAAGATTTTAGCATTACTTTTAAGTACAATGATGGCAGCAACCTTATTAACCGGTTGTGGCGGTGCGGATGACGGCACTTACAATATCGGTATTTGCCAGCTGGTTCAGCACCCTGCACTGGATGCGGCAACCCAGGGATTTATGGATTGTCTGACTGAAAAGTTAGGAGATAAGGTGTCTTTTGATTTACAGAACGCTTCCGGCGATTCTGCAACCTGTGCAACCATTGCAAACCAGTTTGTATCCAATGATGTGGATTTGATTCTTGCCAATGCAACCGCCTCTTTACAGGCTTCTGCAGCAGCAACCAATACCATCCCGATTTTGGGAACTTCCATCACTGATTATGCAACCGCTTTGGAAATTGAAAACTGGAGTGGTACAACAGGTACCAATATTTCCGGTACATCGGACCTGGCACCTTTGGCTGAACAGGCAGCAATGCTTAACGAGCTGTTCCCGGAAGCAACCAATGTAGGCTTATTATACTGCTCCGCAGAACCTAACTCCGCATATCAGGCAAAGGTAGTAAGAGCAGAACTGGAAACCTTGGGTTATACCTGCAAAGATTTTACTTTTGCAGATACCAATGATATTGCAACTGTTGCAACCAATGCAGCTTCTGAATGTGATGTGATTTACATTCCCACTGACAACACTGCAGCAAGCGCAACAGAAGTAATTAACAATGTATGTCTTCCCGCAGGGGTACCTGTTATCGCAGGTGAAGAAGGTATCTGCTCCGGATGTGGTGTTGCAACCTTATCCATTGATTACTATGATATCGGTTACAAAGCAGGTGAAATGGCTTACGAAATCTTAGTAAACGGTGCAGACGTTTCTACCATGCCGGTTTCATTTGCAGAAACCACAACCAAGAAGTATAACAAAACCAACTGTGATACCCTTGGCATTACCATCCCTGCAGATTATGTAGTCATCGAATAATGACAGGATGTAAATGAAGAAAGCGTAACAAAAAATCAGATACAGGCGGCAAAAGAGACCATTCTTTTTTGCCGCTCTTTCTGGTAATAAAGAATTAGAAAACAGGAGGAATTTCAACGTGAATGTTATGTCGCTGTTTAATGCCATGCCCGGTGCCTGTGCCCAGGGACTTATCTGGGGTATAATGGCAATTGGTGTGTATATCACTTATAAGATTTTGGATTTGGCGGATTTGACTGTGGACGGTACCATGTGTACCGGTGGGGCAGTCTGTATCATGCTTATGTTAAACGGCTGGCCGGTATGGGCAGCTTTGGGGATTTCCTTTTTAGCAGGCATGCTGGCAGGTTTTGTTACCGGTATTTTACATACGAAATTAGGCATTCCTGCCATTTTATCCGGTATTCTGACCCAGTTAGGCCTGTATTCCATCAATTTACGTATTATGGACGGCAAGGCAAATCAGGCAATTAACGTGGATAAATATGATCTGCTGGTATCTTTACGTTATATAAAAAATGTACCTTTCTATAAAAACACCATTTTGATTACAGCGGTGATAGTTGTAGTCTTAATTGCTGTTTTATATTGGTTTTTCGGTACCGAACTGGGTGCCTCCATCCGTTCTACCGGTGCAAATCCCAATATGTCCAGGGCACAGGGAATCAATACGGATTTTACCAAAATCTTAGGACTTATGATTTCTAACGGTATTGTAGCACTGGCAAGCGGTCTGTATGCACAGTATCAGGGATTTGCGGATATCAATGCCGGTCGTGGTGCCATTGTAATCGGTTTGGCTGCGGTAATTATAGGCGAAGTGATTTTCGGTAAAATCAGTCCGAATTTTGCATTTAAATTATTGTCAGTAGCTTTTGGTGCCATTATTTATTATCTGGTTTTACAGATAGTTATGTGGTTAGGTTTGAATTCTAACGATTTGAAACTTCTTTCCGCAGTGGTAGTAGCCATCTTTCTGGCAGTGCCGCATATCCGTAAAAGATATTTTCCGGCTAAGAAGAAGGGCGGTGTGAAGCATGCTTAAAATAAATGGAATCAAGAAGACTTTTAATGCAGGAACCGTAAATGAAAAAACAGCGTTAAACGGTTTACAGTTACACTTAAATCCCGGAGATTTTGTTACGGTTATCGGCGGAAACGGTGCCGGTAAGTCTACCATGTTAAATGCCATTGCCGGCACATGGTTAGTGGATGAAGGAAGCATCATTATAGATGGTGTGGATGTAACAAAGCTCTCCGAACATAAAAGAGCCAAATATTTAGGCCGTGTTTTTCAGGACCCCATGACCGGTACGGCAGCTAATATGCAGATTGAAGAAAATCTGGCGTTGGCATCCCGCAGAGGGAAGAAGAGAACTTTAAAAGCAGGTATTACCGCAAAAGAACGTGAATATTATAAAGAGCAGTTAAAGATTTTAGATTTGGGATTAGAGAACCGTATGACTGCCAAAGTAGGTTTGCTTTCCGGAGGACAGAGACAGGCATTGACTCTTTTGATGGCAACCCTTGAGAAACCGAAGCTTTTGCTTTTGGACGAACATACAGCAGCATTAGATCCCAAAACCGCTGCAAAGGTTTTGGAAGCCACGGATAAAATTGTGGCAAAGGATAATCTTACCACCATCATGATTACCCATAACATGAAGGATGCCATTGCGCACGGCAACAGGCTGATTATGATGTATGAGGGAAAAGTCATTTATGATGTATCCGGTGAAGAGAAATCCAAGCTTACCGTGCAGGATTTGCTGAGAAAATTTGAAGAGGTCAGCGGCTCAGAATTTGCAAATGACAGGGCAATTTTGACCTAAGGACTGTCATTTCGTAAAGATAGAAGTCGTTTTTTGGAAAAAGGACTGGATTTTTCGGTGCAAATGTGAGAGAATGTACAAGACGATAAATGATAAAATTGTATCAATCTGTTTTGTCATTTGAGATATTAAAGAGTTGAAAGGAGATTTCACATGATTTACTCAAAAGAAGTTGAAGAAATGTGTCCCGTAGCGCAGGGTGTGAATCACGGCTGTGCGCCTATCCCAGAAGAAGCAAAATGGGTAAAAGCAAAAGATGTAAAAGATATTTCCGGTCTGACCCACGGTATCGGTTGGTGTGCACCTCAGCAGGGTGCATGTAAGCTGACCCTTAACGTAAAAGAAGGTATCATTCAGGAAGCATTGGTTGAGACTATCGGTTGTTCCGGTATGACTCACTCCGCAGCTATGGCTTCCGAAATCTTACCCGGCAGAACCGTTATGGAAGCATTAAATACTGACCTTGTATGTGATGCTATCAATACTGCAATGAGAGAACTGTTCTTACAGATCGTTTACGGCCGTACCCAGAGTGCATTCTCTGAAGATGGTCTGCCTGTAGGTGCAGGTCTGGAAGACCTTGGTAAAGGTTTAAGAAGCCAGGTTGGTACCATGTACGGTACTCTGGCAAAAGGTCCTCGTTATCTTGAAATGGCTGAAGGCTATGTTACCGGTATCGCACTGGACGCTGAAGACCAGATTATCGGTTATCAGTTCGTAAGCCTTGGTAAGATGACTGACTTCATCAAGAAGGGTGATGATCCTAACACCGCATGGGAAAAGGCAAAAGGCCAGTACGGTCGTGTTGCTGATGCAGTGAAGATTATCGACCCCAGACACGAATAGGACAGGAGGACAAGTAAGATGGCATTATTTGAATCATATGAAAGACGAATTGACAAAATCAATTCCGTATTAAACAGCTATGGTATTGCTTCTTTGGAAGAAGCTGAAAAGATTACCAAAGATGCTGGTCTTGATGTTTACAATCAGATCAAAGGCATCCAGCCTATCTGTTTTGAAAATGCTTGCTGGGCATACATTGTAGGTGCAGCAATCGCAATTAAGAAAGAGTGCAGAAGAGCAGCTGATGCTGCAGCAGCTATCGGTGAAGGCCTTCAGGCATTCTGTATTCCCGGTTCCGTTGCTGATACCCGTAAGGTAGGTTTAGGTCACGGTAACTTAGGTAAGATGCTTTTGGAAGAAGAAACCGAATGTTTCTGCTTCTTAGCAGGTCACGAATCCTTCGCAGCTGCTGAAGGTGCTATCGGTATCGCAGAAAAAGCGAACAAGGTTCGTCAGAAACCCTTAAGAGTAATTTTAAACGGTCTTGGAAAAGATGCAGCACAGATTATTGCACGTATCAACGGCTTTACTTTTGTAGAAACCGAATACGATCCTTACACCAACACTGTTAAGGAAGTATATCGTAAGGCTTATTCTGAAGGTCTTCGTGCAAAAGTTAACTGCTACGGTTCCAATGACGTTTGTGAAGGTGTAGCTATCATGCACAAGGAAGGTGTAGACGTTTCCATTACCGGTAACTCCACCAACCCTACCAGATTCCAGCATCCCGTTGCAGGTACTTACAAGAAGGAATGCTTAGAGCAGGGTAAGAAGTACTTCTCCGTAGCTTCCGGTGGTGGTACAGGTAGAACACTTCATCCGGATAACATGGCAGCAGGTCCTGCATCCTACGGTATGACCGATACTCTCGGCCGTATGCACTCTGATGCACAGTTCGCAGGTTCTTCTTCCGTACCCGCTCACGTAGAAATGATGGGTCTGATCGGTGCAGGTAACAACCCTATGGTTGGTATGACTGTTGCTGTAGCAGTAGCTATTCAGGAAGCTAGCGAA
>JAZNNL010000174.1:0-4867 GCA_045580245.1 Lachnospiraceae bacterium | reverse complement strand
CCTTGCTCCTTCCATATCTCCCTGTCCGATTCTGGCAGAGATTGTAGGAAGCACCGCCGATGACATTGCGGAAGATAAGGCGATGGGTATATTGGAAATCACCACCGCTTTACCGGAAAAGATACCGTATCTGGTAGAGGTTTCCGCATCGGAAAGCCCCTTTTGTAAATAACAAATCCATTTATAGATACTCTGATTCACAACCGTGCTCAGATTATAAATCGCGGTACTTAAAATAAAGGGAACAATTACGCTACTGATGGTTTTAAAAATACTGCGATAGCTTTCCTCTTCATGCCTGTCTCTGTCAATACGCCTATAAATCATCGGTTTGTTTAAGGTATACACGCCCCACATAAAAAGCAACGCTATCAATACACCTGAGCCTGTGCCTAAGGCACTGCCGATGGCACCGTAGGTGGCATGTTTCGTATTCCAACCCTGTTGTTCTTCACTTAAGACATAAGTAACAACGCCTTCTTCGTCCGTAACCGTTTCCGCAACTTCCTGCACAATTTCACTGCCAAAGCTTACGGAATGATCCTCATTCAGCACATATTTGTCGGTACTTGAAAGCACCGCCGAAATAAGCAGGCAGGCTGCACCGATACTGACTATGGCATTTAATATCTGTTCTAAAATCTGGGAAACCGAAGTCTGTAACATGGTTCTGTGTGCCTGGAAATAGCCACGCAATACCCCCAGCAATCCGTACAAAAATACCGTAGGTGCAAAAATCCGGATTACGGTAACTGCAGGACCTTTATCAAATAATCCGGCACCAAAAAACAACAAAAGGCTTGCTAAACCGCCCACAATCAGCACATACCAAACAGAGCACATAAAAATCCTATGTGCATTGCGATATTCTTTTACAGCCAGTTTTTGGGCAATCACTTTTGAAATGGCGGATGGAATACTGTAGGAAGAAATCAAAAGAATCATGCTATAGATATTGAAGGCAGACTGATAATAGCCGTTACCTTCGTCTCCGATAACAGCAGTCAAAGGACTCCTGTAAAGGAGCCCTATAATTCTGCAGAGGATACCGGCTGCTGCCAGTATCCCCGCCTGTATGATAAATCCATCTTTTTTACTGCTCTTACCCATCTTAAATCAAATCCGTTCCGGAACTTAGTAACCGATTAACCAGTCATACATCTCCTGATATTTTGCTGCAGACGCCTTCCAGGAGAAGTCTGCTGCCATACCACGGTCTACTATCTTGTTCCATTCTCTCTTCTTGTTGTAATAAATATCTTCTGCATAGCGGATGGTCCGAAGCATCTCATGTGCATTGTAATTTGCAAAAGAGAAGCCTGTTCCGGTGCTTTCATATTCATTGTAAGGTTCTACCGTATCTTTTAAACCACCTGTTTCTCTTACAATAGGCACAGTACCGTAACGCAGGGACATTAACTGACTCAAACCGCAGGGTTCAAACAGGGACGGCATTAAGAACGCATCACAGGAAGCATATACCCTGTGAGATAATTCTTCCGAATAGAAAATATTTGCGGATACTTTATTTGCATATTTCCAGTCAAAGTGTCTGAACATATTTTCATAGCGTTCTTCACCGGTACCCAGCACCACAATCTGCACATCGTCCTGACAAAGTTCGTCCATCACATAGGCAATCAAATCAAAGCCCTTCTGGTCGGTCAGGCGGGAAACAATCCCTATCATAAACTTCTTGTCGTCCTGAGTCAGATTCAGTTGTTTCTGTAATGCACGTTTATTCTTAATTTTTTCTTTACGGAAATTGACTGCATTATAAGGATATTCAATGTACGGATCTTTTTCCGGATTGAACTCTTCATAATCAATACCGTTTACAATACCTCTTAAATCCCATGCTCTGTAATTTAAGAGACTGTTTAAACCTTCGCCGTAAAAATCCGTTTTAATTTCTTCCGCATAAGTATCGCTAACGGTAGTGATGGCGTCAGCGTATACCAGACCGCCCTTTAACAGATTGGCATTGCCGTAGCATTCCAATTTATCAGCAGTAAAATATTCATCACCCAGTCCGGTAATGCTCTTCACATCATCTACGCCCCACTTACCCTGGAACTTCAGATTGTGAATGGTCATAACGGTTTTGATTCCCCAGTAATAACCGTTACCACCCATAAATCTTTCTTTGAGATATACGGGTATCAAACCGGTCTGCCAGTCATGGCAATGAATCACATCCGGTTTGAAATCAATGGTCGGCAGTACAGACAAAGCCGCTTTAGAGAAAAATGCGTATTTTTCAATCTCAAACAGCGTATTATCGCCATAAGGTTTAAAGCCACCGAAATAATGTTCGTTATCAATAAAATAGTATTTGATACCGTCCACTTCCGCTTCCATAATGCCTACATATTCTTCTCCCCAGTTAAAGCTCATATAAAAATGGGTTACATACTGCAGTTTTTCCTGCATTTCCGGTTTCATACAAGTATAACGCGGAAGCATTACGCGCACGTCGTAATATTCTTTGTCCAGTTCCTTGGGCAGAGACCCCACAACGTCTGCCAGTCCCCCGGTTTTAATAAAGGGGACACCTTCTGATGCTACAAATAATACCTTCTTCATGGAAAACCCTCCCATCAATACCTATTTTCTTTATTATACATCATGAGAGTAGGTTTTTAAAGGTTTAATTTCTGTATTTTAAGCGAATCCTGTCTGCTATAAGTGCAATAAATTCAGAATTGGTAGGTTTTCCTTTTCCGGTATGAATCGTATACCCAAACAAATTGTCCAACGTCTCCATTCTGCCTCTGCTCCAAGCCACCTCAATTGCATGACGGATAGCTCTTTCCACCCTGCTGGATGTAGTCTGATATTTTTTCGCAATGGTAGGATACAATATTTTGGTAATGGAACTTAGCATGGCATTATCCTGCACCGACATCATAATCGCTTCTCTCAAATACTGGTATCCCTTAATATGTGCAGGCACTCCGATTTCATGTATCATATCTGTAACATCCTGTTCCAAATCTCTTTCTTCTGTCTTTTTTTGCATTTCCATACCGGAAAACTCCGGCATTTCCTTTTTTGCGGAGGGTACGGTAATCATAATCTGAAATTCTTTGTCGGCACTCATCAGTTGCCCGATTATTTTGTACAATTTTTCATTATCCTTGGTAGTATTCACATTCAACTGCTCCATGAAAAACCTCCATTATTTTACAAATCTTTGTCGTCATCATTATAAAGTGTCAGCGTTTATTGCCGCAACCTGTAAACATCGTATTAATTCTACATATTCCGCAGAAACCGCAATATGACTTCCTATCCGACAAAAAACAATACTTTCTCCACAATTATAGCAAAAAACATGTTGTATACCGTTTCTCTCCGATTGAAACGCCTAATATAAAATGGTATACTATTTATGGGGTATTTTCCTTATATCTGAGGAACTAAAAATTTATATCTTGTGAGGGACTTATGAACAAAAATATCAAAAACGGAATCAGGCGGTTTGACTTCGAAAAGAAGCCCATCCGTCCTACTTTTATTATGTCGCTGGCCAAATGGATTATCAGTTGGCCCGATTTAAAGAAGCGCAAATTTGTGCTGACAAAAACCGATATGGCGGATGTCAAATCCCCTTATCTCTTACTGGTTACCCACTCTTCCATGGTGGACTTTAACATTATGTTAAAAGCCACTCATCCGGAACCGGTCAATAATGTGATGACTCTGGAAGGCTTTAACACCTATACAGAGCCTTTGATGCGTTCTCTGGGTGTACTTGGCACCCGTAAGTTTATCAGTGATATCCATCTGATTAAGAATATAAAATACTGTGTTACCAAACTGAAAACCATTTTTGTACTGTTTCCGGAGGCAAGATACTCCTTAGATGGCTGTACTTCCTATTTACCGGAATCAGTCGGTAAATTGATTCGTCTGCTAGGTGTTCCCGTAGTTGTATTACGCATTCACGGAAATTTTGTAACCTGTCCTCAATGGAACAAAATCAATAAGAAGACCTATGTGGAAGCCGAGATGAAATGTATTCTGACTCCCGAGCAGACCAAAGCACTCAGTATTTCAGAAATAAACGAGATTGTCAAAGAAAACTTCCAATATGATGATTTCCGCTGGCAGGCGGAAAAGAAGCTTTCCATTCCCCATCCGAAGCGAGCCAATGGGTTACATTCGCTATTATACAAATGTCCTGCCTGTATGGCAGAATCCAATACCGATTCCGAAGGTACCATGCTTTGGTGTAACAATTGCGGCAAAAAGTGGGAAATGGATGAATACGGAGCCATGCATGCATTAGAAGGCGAAACGGAGTTTTCCCATATTCCGGACTGGAGCAACTGGGAAAGAGAATGCGTCCGCAAGGAAATTGAAGAGGGTACCTACTATTTTGAAGATGAGGTACGTGTAGAAACCCTTCCCTCTTCCCTTAAGTTTTACAAACAGGGCATGGGACGTCTGATTCAGACACCCACGGAAACCCGGGTGGAATGTACCTGCTACGGTAAGCCCTATACTTTGGTACGCAGCGCCAAGGATTTGGAAAGTATGCATATTGAATATGATTATCTAAAACGGGGCGATTGCGTGGATATTTCTATTCCGGATGATAGTTTCTGGTGCTACTTAAGCAAACGGGATGCCATTACCAAGATTTCTTTCGCAACGGAAGAAATGCATAAATTGGCGATGAAATCGTAGCATCTTACCTTACAAAGTTAAAACTGCCTGCATCTGTTTATGGATGCAGGCAATTTTTAATTGAAATAATCATCTTTTTTAAGTTTATTATCCTATTTTCTTTCCGTCACTAAACGCATTTCCCACCTTTTCACCCAGCGTCAGGTACGCATGGTTTACAGGGTCGTAGGTA
>JAZNNL010000173.1:0-8232 GCA_045580245.1 Lachnospiraceae bacterium | reverse complement strand
CCGCCAACTGTGCTCCGCCACACTTTCTCTTCTTCCGCTTGAGGTGTCCGAATGTCTGGTGTTACACTTTAGTTTTTCTGCAACAGATAAAATGGATATTAATTCGTCGTAGTGCATGGGGCTCCTTTCGATTTATGTGCCTTTCTTGGCTCGATGCAAAAAATTGTAGTTTCATGTCCTTTCAGTCTTTACAATAGTTCCATGGTAATTGACTTTTCCGTAAATCCATAGCTTTCGTACATCTTTTTGGCTGCCATATTTTTGGCATTTACCTGCAATTCGATTCCGTCAAAATTCTTCTCTCTTGCAATATTTTTAATATAATCAAACAACTGATGACCGATACCGTTCCCACGGTACTTTTCATCCACCGCCATGCTATCAATATAAAGCACCTCTCTGGTAACCTGTACTCCGGATGCAATATGTCTTGGTATGTAAGACAGCAATCCTGCTACTTCTCCTGCAACCTCCGCCACAACTAGTGTTTCCTTTTGCACCGCATCACAGAATGCATCATAGGGTAATACCGTCTCAGTTTCTTTATAAATGTCAGGGCGCCAGTCTATATGTAACTGTTGCACCTGCTTCATGATTTTTTCTATATTTGTGTAGTCCTCTGTTTTTGCAGGACGGATAGTGATTGGTTCCATGGGCTTCTTCACAACCTTTTCATAATCAATCAATGTCATATTCTCGTTCACCATATGTTCAACACCGGTTCTTACAAACCCGCATTTTTCGTACAAATGACAGTTGCCCGCTTCCTGTTTAATGGTGTCTAACCGCCACGCAACTGTATTGGGGTATAATTCAAAGACCTTGTTTATTGCAGCTTGGGCAATGCCCTGGTTTTGAAATTTGGGTAATATAAAGAGTGGCGAAATGTATTCACAATTTGAATCCTCTTGCTGCTTATTATGTCTCACACAGATAGCGCCGGCATTTTCTCCATCTGCCTGAATGATATAGTATTCAGAGTTCGGATGGGTAAGCTTCCATATCACTTTATCAATGCTCTCCATTACCGGACTGGTTTCATCATCATGATACTTATTATAGAGTGGCAGGAAAGCCTCGTACTTCATGTTGTGCAGTAATTCTGCATCCTTTTCAGTTGCTAAAATTAAGATTACTTCTTTCGTCATATTTCCTCCGTTTCTCATGCTATGCATGCGAATACAACAAAGAATCCGTTTGTGAACTCTTGTGCCTGAATCAAAAAATCGCACTAACATCTAATATGTCCCGTGCGATAACTTCAATGAAAATATGACAAAATCAAATCCTACATTCTCAATTATGCACAGACATATAAGACCTATCGGCTTATAACTGTGCATCCCGTCAGTTACAAGCAAATACGTCTGTAATAATATGCGTACATATACTCTTTTGAATGTATTCTCTGATTCATTTGTATTCTCCTTGTTTTTTAACAAGTCTAGCACTAAGAATTTTTTATGTCAATATAATTGTAAAAATGCCATTGGGAAAGATACCGGAATGTCTACAATTCCGCAGACCGTCCGGATATTTATTTTCTCTCATCCGTTATTATATGCTCTATGCCAGCGTTCTCCCTGCCTAGATACTCTTTTAAGAAGCTGGGAAATGCTTTATATTTATCCAGTTCTTCTATCGGTATCCAGTGCATTTCTTCTTTGGCACCATAGGTATAACTGTCACTGTGAAGTTCCTGAGTTCCTCTCGGTTTCATCAAAAAGTAGAAGCTGATTTCGTGACAATTAAGCCCTTTTAAGGAACCGGCATTTTCGTTAAAAAAGTTCTCGTGAATGACTGCCAGACGGTCAATTTCATAATGCACTCCGGTCTCTTCAAACACTTCGCGAAGCACCGCATCCTCCGCGGTTTCTCCCATATGCACACCACCACCGATGGAATACAGGTAATCTTCATTGGCATTGCCTGCAAATAATACGCAACCATTTTCTATAATAATTGCTCCGGCTCTGTACCGAAACCAGTTGTTTTCATGAGTAAATCCACAATCGTAGGTCATTGTTGTTCTCCTTTATTTTGTGCAGGTAGAATAAATATTTGATTCGGATAACCAAATTCTTCTATGTATTCCCCTTCAATAAATCCAAACTTTTTGTATAATGCTCTCGGTGCAATTCCTTTTTCATCATTTTCGCAAAATGTAGACACCGTTATGTCTTCATTTCTGTTTAATTCACTTAATACTTTTTCGAGAAGCTTCGTTGCAATTCCACATTTTCTATACTGCTGGGAAACTCCTAAGCAACAAATCATATTTCGACCTCTTGAAAATAAACATACTCCTACTACCGCTTCCCTGTCTTTGACACATAGAGCCTGCTTTTTGTTCATAAATCGTAATACGGTTTCTTTGTGGTCTTCTATTTTTTCCTCAGTCTCTAATCCTGGGAAGTTCCAACTTATTTCTTGGACAAGCTTCATCCACTCGGTAATGTATTTTTCAGTTCCAAATTGTACATGCATCGTTTGTGCCCTCCTATCAAACTCGAAAATATATTATTCCGTATTCTTTTCGAACTTTTCAGTGTATGCCTATTTTATTTCCCTTATAAAATTTTCCGGCACTTATTATAAGAATTTTTCACACAGTCTTCTAAGGTATTGGTAATTGCTTCTTGGTTTAAACAATTCATTCCTGCTTCAGTCGTTCCACCCTTTGTTGTGATACGTTTCATAACATCTTCAAAAGAACAGTTTTCCTTTTTCACTATATCAATCACATTTTCAAAAACACGTAACGTTATCTCTTTGCTTTGTATATCACTATCAAGTAATACATTACAGGCACTTTGATAAGAATTCATCAGACTGGCAACAAATGCCAATCCACTGGCAGCCGTTACCGTAACATAATCCAATTGTTCTTCTTCCAGCTTTAATGCATACCCCAGTTTTTCAAATACCGTGATTGCATCTTTAATTTCTTCATAATCCGTTTCGTCATATGTCATCCCTAATATTCCATTCGCATTAGCAATTGCGATATTGGGCATCACTCTGATAACTTTAGCTGTTTTTCCTTGCATTCCAAGCATGTGCCGTATCTCTTGCCTTGAAATTCCTGCCATAAAGCTAACAATAGTCTTATCTTCAATATGATAATTTGCAAGCTCACTTAATACTTCAAAGGCATTCTTCGGTTCTACAATCAGAATAACAACATCAGATAATGCCAGCAATTCTTCTTTACTTTCAGTGACACAAACATGCTCCAACTGTTCCTTTACCATATTTCGTGTTTTCTCAGTTCTTGCATTAATAATAATATCCTGCTGATAAATGCCGGCACATAATAATCCCTTAACTAATGCTTTACCCAAATTGCCATATCCAATAATTCCAAATTTCATTTGACTCTCCCTTACTTTTTCTACTTCCTGTTTGTAATATACTTTATTTCTTCTTTCTATCTACACCTGTTTTCCATAAACTTGCTTTAAACCAATCTCTTTTCTTTAAACTTATCAATCACCAATGCTACGGCATTCTGTACAAAGAAATTATACTCCTCCCGCGTCATTGCAATCGGATTGGTAAATCCTTCTTCTATTTTGGGTATGTACCCCATTACCCCTATTTTCCGCACAATACATCCCTTTGGTAAATAATCAATATAATCCGGGAATTCTTTCAAGGGAAGAATTTCCGTCAAATAGCCGGAATCCGGATTTTCTTGCAGATACTCTGCTTCTATTGCATGGATTTCTTTCATGCGGGTTTCCTTGGAAATCAATTTCTTTACAGTATCCCAATCTTCCGGATATCCCTTTACCTGCTCATATAAATGAACAGCTGCTTTGATTCTGGTCCAAGCATCCGCAACTCTTTGTTCATCACGGATATATCGCTGAAACTCTGCATCTGTAATCAGGTGGGCATAGTATCCCAACAAAAAAGCGTACTGCTCTTTGGAATGTATTTCACTCTTACGACTGATTATGTATTCGTCACAAAACGGATCGCAATCCGAAGCGGTTTTTCTTTTTCCACTCATCCAATGGGTGACTTCTCTGGAGGGCGTAAAAGCTGTCCAGTCTTCATTCTCCACATTGCAGTCCGGCGCAATATTTCCTACACAAAACCCGCGTCGGTCCAAATTGGGAAATTCCCGCATTACTTTATCAGCTATCATTAAATGTGTAACCCAATTAGCCATTGTATATCACCTCTCGAAATTGCATATGCCGGAAGCAAATCCGGTTCTTCCCTTAGCATCGAATAAATTTATACATCAAAAATAGTATTGCATATTTTGGGTAAATACACAAATGCTTTTCTTAAACCTTGCCTCTTTACAGTAAGGTTTTCCTATTCACATGAAATATAGAATTCCTCTGCGTTTCTGTTGATTATGATTGCTATTTGATTTCTTCGCCTGAAACGGCTTGAAACATTGAACATCACAGAACTTCAGAGTCTGTGACGCTTGGACTAAAAACATAGTTCGTATGCTTTTTAAGAATTACATATTTTCTAAGAATTGTTCAATGGAATCGGATTTTGTGGCAAGTTTGTGCCATCTAGACAGGACATCCAACTTCTGCTCGTTCATGATTTGGGTTTCCAGTTCTTCGGAAACTGCGCCTAAATCATATAACAGTTCCAAAACAAACTCCGCCTTTCCTGCTGTACGTTCTTCTCTGAGCATTTCATACCAGCCCATAAAATGTACCTCCAATTCCCTGTTTTCCTTGATGGATTGCACGGATTTCTGTAAGCAGTTTACAAAATCATCTTCAAAATCCTGTGTGCTTTCTGCCAGATCTGCTTTTACGAATCGCAGAAATTTTACCATGGCTTCCTCCAAATAGCAAAGGAATTCTATGGGGACATTGTAGCATGATATGGATATATTTTCAATCGTTATTTAGCAATGTTTTGGATGAAATAAAAATCACCAGCGTTTCATATTCTTTTCAAAACCTCTTTCTCCACATACTCCGCAATTCCGTCCTCGTCGTTCCTGCCGATAACGAAGTCCGCAATCTCTTTCACCTCATCAATGGCATTTCCCATAGCAACTCCCACTCCGCATAGCTTTAACATACCGATGTCTGCGAAATCATCACCAAATGCAGTAATATCCGCCAAACTTATATTGCAGGTATCACATACCACATGGATTGCTTTCTCCTTTGTAATTCCTGATTTAGTGAACTTGTACCAGAAGCCATCCGAAAAACGGACACAGTCATAATCAGATAACGCGACTTTTAAAGCTTCTGCCTTTTGTGAGTCAAATATCTCCACACACACTTTTAAGGCGGGCTGGTCAAAATCTGCAAAATCTGTATAAATACTATCGCCCCATGTTTTATCCTGTGTTTTAGGATCAATCTTGTAGTTCCAATAGTGACTGGTTAGAGTATCCACCGTAATCTCACAATCATCGCCGCATATTCTGCGGGCAGTTTCTATCATTTGTCGGGTTTCCTGTGGGGACATTTCCGCTTTATAAATGTATTCGACTCCCTTTTTTACCAATGCACCGCCGCTGGAAATCAAAATATCCGGCTGAAGCTTATCTAAAAAAGTCAAAGAGTTTTGTTCCCCTCTTGAGGTAGATACGCCGATTAGGATACCTTTCTCTCTGCATTTATGTAGCGCCGCCAGTGTCCGCTTCGAAATATTTTTTTCGTTGTCCAATAATGTGCCGTCTAAGTCAAATAGTAATAATTTCATAGGTTCTCCTGTGGGTTGAGATATTGCCACTTCCATAGTTGCAAAATCTTAATACTCCAAACTTCCTTGTTTCACCTGCATCATATACTTCTCAATCCCTTTTTCTTCCTCTTCATCATAGGTAAATTGCAGCTGTTCCGCCACATCCCTTGCTACTTCCTCAAACAAATAGAGCATCGTAAAAACCGCATCCCACATATGCTCATAGTCTGCGTCGGAATAGGTTTTTGTAAACTTTTCGTATATATGGTTAGGGAGTAGTTTCTTAAAATACTTTCCTTCTTTTCCGGCAGATACCGAAAAATCATACTGCACGCCCACATACCAGGTAAGCATCTGTACTAACATATCCCGCACACATTCGTTTAACTGCTTCATGGCATAGGAGAGCTCATCCCTGGCAATGCCTTTTGCCACATTATTTAAGCACCAGTGAAATTCATTGCAGCAGTCAGAGAAAAGCTTCTGGTCCGGCTTTTGCACATACCAGAAGTCTTTTTTTACAGAAATTTTCGGGAAGTTTCCGTCTTTATCCAGTAAAAGGACTGCCGGTTCTCCGTCATCTTCATAGGTATTGGCAGTTATTTGCAAATCAATACGGTTACCGTCAGGAAATAGCATTAAATACATAAAATTACCGTCATTATCCGGCGGAATTAATTGCATGCTTTCCGGCTTTTGTATCAGGGCAGGTTTACCGAACTTCTTTTCAATCCACTCCATATTGTCCCAATAAGGTGCTACTTCTTTCACAAAATAGACAATATCAAAGTCCTGATACTTATCTTTCGGACAATCCGGGTTCGCCCGTGAACCGGTCATCAGAACGGCTCTGATGTTTTCGTCCTCTTTGGCTGTATTTAATATGAGTTCTAAGATTTCGTCTGGTTGTCGCATGGGTTTCTCCTCTATCCCTTATCCTGTGTTCCTACTCCAAATACCCAATCAGTTCTTCACAACGCTTAATTGTCATATCCGCAAGGGCCTGATTATACGCCACTGTTGCCATGGAACCGCCTTCGAATTCTGCAGCTGCTTCTTCGGCTTTCGCCTCTTTTTCCGTAATCCATTCTCTTTGTTCCGCTAAGATTTCGTTATATCTTTCTTCCTCCGTATTATAACGGATCAAACGCCAGATATAATTCAGGCACTCGTCACTAAACTCGTACATGGTTGCGGTATATTCCACCATTTCAGCAGTGGTAGCCGCCTCTGTAAGCAGTTCGTTGTAGTAATCGTAGGAATACTTATAACTATTATAAGTCAACTGCGCATCTTCTAAGGGTTCTAGTCTGTCACGGGAGTAAATGCCATAGCCATTTGTCTCGTCTACAATGGCAATCATTGTAAGTTCTTCTGCATTCCCATTCGCACTGTAAAGCCAAATTCTTACTTCCTCTGCAATCTCTTCCATGGGAGTGCCGGGCAGATAAATGGTAAAAATATCTGTTCCCCCCAAACAATATGAATTGGTATAAATATATCTGACCTGATCTATCTCAGAAATTTCTTCCGTATCCACCGGTTCCTTGTAGGAAATGTCTGCCAGTTCCATGGTGTAAGTGTACTCGTTTACTTTTGTCAGATTCGTAAAATGTCCGGTATAGGAACTGGAATAACGGGTTCCGTTTTCATATCCTTCCCCTGTACTTCCCATATTGGAATCATTAAAAAGTCCTGTAAAATAACCATCCTTTTCAATAGTAAAGCTTTCCATCCATCCGCCTGCGCCGCTACAAAACTCAAATTGTCTGCCTGCCAACTCAGCAAAGGTCAGGTCAGAGGATTCCGTACTATCTTCTGCCGACTCAATTTGAGACTCCTCGTATGGCTCCGTATTGGCATCCCCGGGCATTGTAGCCCCACAACCAATAGCGGTGAAGGCAAAGGATAACGTCAAAATAATAGCCAACAACTTCTTTTTCATAAATATACTCCTCTACAATAATAATTCCTCTAACTATAACATATCACATATAGGGAACTTTTTGATTGCTTTTCACACCTAAAAGTTCCCTACTCATTTACTGCTTTATTTTCCTCTTGCCCGTATACTCTGTGGAAACCACTTTAAAAACACATACGGTTCCGGCCTGTTCTTCCGTAAAAGTCACCATTCTGCCGGTTTGATGCGCAAACATTTTCCCCAGTGCATAAGTCTTCTCTTCCGGCTGCTCCAAAAATACCACTTCACCGTTTCCGATAACGCTGGAATAAAAATAACCGGAATTACAGGGGATTTCTGCGTGTAAAGCTTCTCCTTCACTAAAAACAGAGAAGCATACCCGGGGATTTTTCTTTAATATATCCAGCTTGCGCCCCTCTTTGGCGCTGTGAAAATAAAGGACCAGCTCGTTGTCTACGAATTCGTATCCATAACTTAAAGGTACCACATAGGGAATCCCTTCGTCTACCATAGCGATGCTTGCTGTTTTGCAGGTATCCAGTATTTTTACGATTTCATTGATATCCGTTACTTCCCTATCTTTTCTTCTCATGGTTTTCCCTCTTCGTATTTTCTCATAA
>JAZNNL010000172.1:0-6751 GCA_045580245.1 Lachnospiraceae bacterium | reverse complement strand
TGCGCTTCTACACTTTCGCCTACATTGCCTACGCAAAAATTCAAATACACACAATCTCCGGCTACAACTACTTCCGAATAAGCGCAGTCATTAGCAAATTGGTTATCCAGATTCATTCTGATGATTTCGCTCATAGTGATTCTCCTTTTGAAATAAAATTAAGTGGTTTCATAAAATCAATCTTTAAGTTTGTTTAAAATGGTCGAAATTTTCACAGTGCAATCTGCTTTTCTATGCGAAACAGTTCTCCATGAATCCGAAAGAGGAAAGTAGACATTATCTTTGGCTTTTGCGCCTAAATCCCACTGGCCGTTCGTGTCTTTGTTTTCTTCCAACCATTCTATTATAAATCTCAACTTTTCTTTAGCGGTTTTGTAGCCTGACAGGATATCAATAGCTGCTAAATAGCGACTCGTTTCCAGGGAAGAAAAGACCTTGGGTACTTCACTTAAAGGTTTTCCGTAAATATAATAAATACCTTTGTCGTAGTTTAGTACATAATCCAACATACGACTTTCGGTTTCTTCTGAAAGGAGACCTTGCAGTAGATTGAGCGGATAAAAAGATACAAAATCAAGCTCTCGAGGACCTTTGGTCTTGTGATAAAATTCTTCCTGATATGCTTTTTGATAGGCTTCGTGGTTGTATGCTCCATTTGCAAATGCCTTTTCTATAATAGTTGCCCACTGTTTGGCAAAAGTTAATGCAAGTGTATTGTCGGGCTCAAAAATTTTTACCCATGTGGATAACATAAGTTTGGTAAATAAATTCCAGTCTTGTGTTTTTTCCCAATAATCATCAATCTTTCTTTCCCCGCGTAAGCATGAGGTCATACAATTTACAGTTTTGCGAATGGGTACGTCCTCTAGGGTGAATCCTAATAACTGCAAACGGCGTAAAGCCTGTTCTGTGGTCAGAGGAGTTTTATTGTTAGGCATTGCCATGGAGTGAAATTCATTTCCCCATGTGCCGTCTTCCCTTTGCAGATTAATGATATGTTGTGCTATTTGTCCGTTTTTATAGTCCATGGTGCACCTCCGGATTTAATATGGATTTTATGGTTATACTTGCTACAAATCAATGGCTACCCCTCAAATCTAAAGACATCAGGCACGGACCCTTCGCCAAATGTTTTTACTGCCATTCGATACATGGCTTTGCCGTGGATTCGATCGTGCCAAATGAATCTTCGTAAAACTTTTCTGAGGGACCATTCTTCGTCGAAACTGCCAAGAAAGATCTGGTTGTCCAAAAAGTTTCTCTGTTGCTCCAGAAGTTCGAAACCTCTTTTCCTACATTCATAGATAGTACCTTCGTTATCTGCGGATACGCCGATTTCGCCAAAGTAATAACTGTTTACTTCTTTGGTGTGCTCGTACATTTCAAAGGCAGTCCGGGGTCTGGGACCGAGGAAGGTGTGCTTTGTGGGAAGGGCGCTTCTGTGTTTGTCCGGAACAGATTCATAGAGTGTCAAAAAATCAGTTGCAGACTTTAACGCCAGATTTTTCAAAGAGGTATATTCTTTTAAAGAAAGCGAAGATTTTTCTTCTTTGAATATGACATCACTGTCAGCATCGCAGATATCCAGTTTGGAACCCCATTCTTGATTTACACTGATTTCCAAAGGTTCAGAAACCGCCTTATTTTGCCAGCGCAAATAAGCTTTGATTTCATCCTGCATTTTGCTTAAGGCAATTTCCTTGGTTTCGCCTCTGGAAAATGCACCTATAAAATTACTGGAATATAACAGGCTGTCGTTGCCATTGTGTTCCCATACGCAATTGATTTTCATTTTTGCTTCCTCAATTATAAAAAGTTGCGATTTTGCTGATATCAGCAAAATCGACAAAATATATGTATATGCCTGAACTTTCTTCCATTATACCCCCACACCAATCCACAGTCAAGAACATCTGTTCGATTTTGCATATTATTTTAATTTCCTTCAAATACTATATCCGCAACATAAAATCATTTTATTAAGATGGAGAACAATAATGGATATCGATAAAAAAGACTTAGGCGCGAAGCTTGCCTATGCGGCGTTAGATGAGGTGCCCACACCAAAAGCGGATGCAAAAGAAATTGTGGGACTGGTAAAAAGCAGCGGTAAGATAACCGGTTATCAGTTATCTGACGGGGAAACCGTTTCCAAAGAAGAGGGCGTTGCCATGGCGAAGGCAGGTGAAATCCAAGGCGTGGGCGTGGCTCACAGAAAAGATTCCGAATATTTAAAGTCCCTGCCGGACGGAAGTGAAAACAACAATCTCGGTAATCTGCCTTCGGTCAGTGGCTAAAAATTTTTGACAAAAATTGCGAGGATAGAACCGGATGCATTTTCAAATACTATTCCTGCATCATCAAAAAAAGGAGGCAGGAAAGATGGCAACGATATCTGAATTGGAATTACAAAATTTAAGACATCTGATTGGCGGTTATGATACCACCCACTGTAAACTGCAGGAGTATGCAAAATGCGCTACCGATACCAAGGTAAAGCAGTTCTTTGAAAAAGGTGCAAAATCTGCAATGGAAAACAAGCAGCAGCTGATGAAGTTTTTACAGTAAAATCAGGAGGGAAAAGACATGGAAATGCAGGAAAAAACTATGGTATCCGATACCCTGGCAGGTATCAACGGGGAGTTGGTCCGTTTTGCGGAAATGATTCCCCAGACTGAAAACAAAGAATTAAAAACTGTATTAAAACAGTTCCGTGCAAGCTGTGAACAGTCTCAGGAAGAACTGTACCAGATTGCAAGAGAAAAGTCTTATTATGTGCCCGCAGCAGCGGCAACCAGCGAAGAAATTGCCCATGTAAAGAGCCTTTTTACTTCCGCAACCCTGTAAGAAAGATAGTGTCGGCCGGTCAGTACTGACCGGCCGGTATTTTGTACTGCGTTATGCTGGCAAGGAAGGAAAGAGGTAACCGGCAGAAGACTGCGAGGCCTTTTTTGTACTATCCTGTCGTGAAAAGGAATAAAATTTCTTGTTCCCGCAGTGGTATTAGCACCGCCTTTGTGCTATAATGCAAAACAGAAAGAATGACATGTCCGAGAGCAGAATAGATTTATATTCGGACATAATACATAAATGACGGAGGATACCTATGTTACCTTATTTATTTCCCGATAAGCTTTCCCTGATTGCGTTTATCGGTATTCTGGCAGCCTTTGCAGGCACCTGCTTTTTTATCAGTGTGTGCAGTAAATATTTACCCAAGGATATGGGAAGAGCTTTTGCTGTAGAAGGTGCGAAATCTGCAGGCAAGCCCAGAGGCGCCGGACTTATCTTTATATTGGTCTTTGCGGCTGCCACTCTTTTGTTTGTGGATTTAAGCGTGGAAATCTGTATTTATCTGATACTGGTTACCATCGAGATGTTTACGGGGTATTTTGACGATACCGCAGAGAAACCCTGGGGCGAGTTAAAGAAAGGCCTGTTAGACCTCTTTGTATCCCTGGCAGTAACCGGCACCTATATGTATTACAATTCCTGTACCATCCTGTTGGGTGAAATGTCCATTACCCTGCACCCTGTTCTGTTTGCGGTATGCGGAGTTGTTCTGGTGTGGGCATCCATTAACGTAACCAACTGTGCCGATGGTGTGGACGGCCTGTCCGGTACCTTAGTCATTGTGACGCTTGGCACTTTCTATATTATAAACAGAATCATGGGAACAGGTACGGATGTGGCATTTATGGTACTGTTATTCATGGTATGTATTCTGGGTTATTTGTGGTACAATGCCACACCCAGCCGTTTGTTAATGGGAGATGCGGGTTCCCGCGCCATGGGCGTATTTATCAGTATTATTGCACTGAAATCCGGCAATCCGTTACTGTTTATTCCGGCTGCATTTGTGCTGATTATGGACGGCGGACTGGGACTTTTGAAGGTTTCCTTAATCAGAGTATTTAAAATCCATATTTTGAAAAATACCCTGACCCCTCTCCACGACCACGTACGCAAAAAGAAAGAGTGGTCCAATACCCAGACCGTATACCGTTTCATGATTATCCAGATAGTCATATCCTTAGCTACCGTCTATATGTTAATTTTATAATATTACATTTGTATCAAATAGTATGTTGTGGCCGTACATATCCCCTTCGGACGCGTTCTCACTCCATGAAAGACGTAGCGGCACTAAACTCGATAGCACCATCGTTAAGTGCCGACGTCTTCCAAGGGTCCGAAAAAGATATGTACGGTCACAACATATCTTTTACCCTAAATCTAATATTATAAAATTAACACTTGACAAATCCTACCATGCTACATATACTTTGATTATCAAACTATTTCTTGTAATGAAAAGGAGAATGTAAAAATGTTAGAAAAAATCAGTGAAATCATAAAAGATCAGTTAAGCCTTGAGGGAGTAGAAATTACAGAAAGCTCTTCTTTCAAAGAAGATTTAGGCGCAGACAGCTTAGACTTATTTGAACTGGTTATGGCTCTGGAAGAAGAATACGGTACCGAAATTCCTTCCGAAGATTTAGAGAGACTGACCACTGTAGGCGATGTTATCAATTATTTAAAAGATCAGGGTATCGAGGCATAATGCAAATGAAAACAAGAGTAACGGAGTTACTGGGAACAAAGTATCCCATTATACAGGGCGGTATGGCCTGGGTGGCTGAATACCATCTTGCGGCAGCAGTTTCCAATGCCGGCGGTCTTGGTATTATCGGGGCAGGCAGTGCACCCGGTGAAGTAGTAAGAGAGCAGATTAAAAAAGCCAAAGAGCTGACCGACAAGCCTTTCGGTGTCAACGTGATGTTAATGAATCCCAATGCGGACGAAGTCGCACAGGTTATCGTGGAAGAAGGGATTAAGGTAGTGACGACCGGAGCCGGTAACCCTGCAAAATATATGCAGATGTGGAAGGATGCAGGCATAAAGGTCATTCCCGTAGTTGCCAGCGTGGCACTTGCAAAGCTCATGGAGCGTGCCGGTGCGGATGCAGTAGTGGCGGAAGGCATGGAAGCAGGCGGACATATCGGTTCTGCAACTACTATGACTATGGTACCGCAGATTGTGGATGCAGTAAATATTCCCGTTATCGCAGCAGGCGGTATCGGTGACGGACGCGGTTTTGCCGCAGCCATGATGCTGGGCGCAGAAGGTGTACAGATTGGTACCCGTTTCTGTGTGGCAACCGAAGCCATCACCCATGCAAACTACAAAGAAAAGATTATCAAAGCCAAGGATATTGATTCCGAAGTGACCGGTATGAGTCACGGACATCCTATCCGTTTAATCCGTAACAAGATGAGCAGAGAATATCTTAAGATGGAAAAAGAAGGTGCTTCTTTTGAAGAACTGGAGTATTTGACCTTAGGTTCTTTACGCAAAGCAGTTATGGAAGGTGATGTAACCAATGGTACCGTTATGGCGGGCCAGATTGCAGGTTTGATTTCCAAAGAACAGACCTGTCAGGAAATGATTGAAGAAATCATGACTGAAGCAAAACAGTTGTTGAAGCTGTAATGATAAGTACGGTGACAGTATGTGTTACCGGACAAATGTACGGAATGTATATGTGAAACAGGGAGGCCTATGGCCTCCCGCTATTTGAGACTATTACTTTGAAATTCAAAATATTTAAATATAAAACAGGAGAAAATTATGGGTAAAATTGCATTCGTATTCCCGGGACAGGGTTCCCAGTACGTGGGCATGGGCAAGGACTTTTATGAAGCACTTCCCGCATGCAAAGAAGTGTATGAAGCAGCAAATAAGGCAACAGGGCTGGATGTAGCAGCACTCTGTTTTGAAGAGAATGACAAAATCAATATTACGGAATATACACAGATTGCCATGCTGACAACCGAACTGGCAATTCTTAAGGCAGTACAGGATAAGGGCATCCAAGCAGATGTGACCGCAGGCTTAAGTCTGGGCGAATACGGTGCCCTGTATACCGCAGGCGTGATGGGTATGGAAGACATCTTTAAAGTGGTACGCAAAAGAGGTCTTTATATGCAGGAAGCAGTACCCACAGGCGGTGCCATGACTGCAGTGTTGGGTCTGGATAATGAAACCATTGAAAAGATTTGTGCAGAAACCGAAGGGAATGTGTCCGTAGCCAATTATAACTGCCCCGGACAGACCGTGATTACCGGTGAAGAAAGTGCAGTGGTAGCTGCGGCACAAGCTCTATCCGCAGCAGGCGCAAAGAGATGCATCCCCTTAAAAGTAAGCGGACCTTTCCATTCTTCCATGTTGGAAGGTGCAGGCAAAAAGCTGGGTGAGGAACTGGCAAACGTAACTTTACAGCCCATGCAAATCCCTTATCTGACAAACGTAACTGCGGATTATGTAAAAGATATCGCTGAGGTAAAAGAGCTGTTGGAACGTCAGGTTTCCTCTTCCGTACGCTGGCAGCAGTCCGTAGAGCGCATGCTTGCAGACGGTGTGGACACCTTCATCGAAATCGGACCCGGCAAAACTTTAAGCGGCTTCTTAAAGAAAATCAATAAAGAAGCCACCGCCATCAATATCGAGAAATTAGAAGATTTAGAGAAACTGAACGCATTAGTATAGCAAACGCAGGGAGTGTTGTCATTGGTTAGATTTCCTGCCGATTGTAAAAAGTTTCTTTGCAGACTCACTCTCGTTCCATGAGAAACGTAGCGGACACTAAGCTCGAAACCTTCTCTGCGAGAAGTCTTCTTGCTAAGTGCCGACGTTTCCCAAGGGTCTGCGCCAGAAAGCTTTTTACAACCGACAGACAATCTAACCAAAG
>JAZNNL010000171.1:0-4489 GCA_045580245.1 Lachnospiraceae bacterium | reverse complement strand
TTTGGACCATATCTTACTACATAATCCAAGTGACCATATACATCAAATTCAGAAAAACTCATTACATTCTCCAAAATAGACTCGAAGTATTCTCTATATGATTCTTCCTCACTTCTCCCTTTATAGAAATCTGAGCCAGAGGGGTCTATCCCATTACAAAGATGAGATGAACCAATTATAAAATCAAAGTCATATTTTCCTACATATAATTTATTTTCACTTATTACAGAAGGTTGTAATCCTAACTCTATACCAAAAAGAAGTTGGATTTTATCAGAATACTTATTCTTATATTCGCAAAACTCCTTGAAATATAATTCAGCGTTACACTCAAATTTTCCTTTTGGGTCTAATTCTGTAATTGGAAACTGAAAATCATTATGCTCTGTAAAACATATTGTCGTTAATCCCTTGGAAATCCCTTCCAATATCATTTCTTCCATAGGAGTTGTTGAATCTCCCGAATGCATAGTATGCATGTGACAATCAGAAAAAATTGGCATAAATAGTCCTTTCTTACTTACAGGCAACTAAGTAACTTCAAATTTGCTTAATATTACAAATTACTCACATTATGACAGCACGCTTGCGAAAAGGGAGTACGTGCTATTCCTCATCCTTATATTTTTCTTTCAGCATTTTATTGATATCTTTAGCCTGCTTCCAATCAATGAGACAGTACACACCAAATGACATTGCATAGACGATTGCCACGGACAGTGACATGGAGAGAATGCCGGATAAATTCAGGTCATACCAGCCGAACCAGTCGGCACAAAGACACATTACCACACATAGGGCGATATAGTGCAGTATATACTTCAATAAAGCGGTCCACTTGCTTTTGCATTCCCGCAGGGCAATTACTACCGTAACGGCAGTGGTTAAGAAGCCTGATATCAAAATATTAATCAGGGTATCCGTGGGAATGGTATCCACCGAATACATCTTATATGTCAGTGTAACCACCAGAAAAATGCTTATTGTAATATATAAAAACCACTTGATAAAATTACGTACGAGTTCCATAGCTTTTTCAATCCTTTCAAAGGTATCTTCTAGATTTCCAGTTTCTTTTTCAGCTCCAGTACATACTGGCGGGAAATAATGATTTTTTCCTCGTTCTTGAGCTTTGCCTCAAAGCGTCCGTTAAAGATGGGGCGGATGTAGGCAATCTTTGCAATGTTTACGATGGAGGACTTTGAAATCCGCAAAAAGTCTGTATTTTCATATTCCGCTTCCAACTCATACAGTTTTTTATGTATCTCATATACCCCTTTACCGGTATAGGCAAAGACTTTGTTATCCACTGATTCAAAGTAGAAGATGTCTCCCGGGGAGAGTTTGACGATTTTGTCTTCCAGATATCCGGTCAGTTTGTCCTGCTCCGTTCTGAAAGAAGAAATCAATTGCAGAAGTTTATTGTCAAGTTGGGCACAACGGACAATAATTTCGTCCTCTTCACCGGGGAGCGGTGTTTCTATGGTGATTTTCATAGTAATCCATATACCTTTCTATAATCTGCGCAAGCACAATACTAGCGGTCCGTTTTCTTGGAGTATTTAAGCATGCATACACCAAGAATTAAGAACAGTATACCACAAATCAGTAATAACAGCCATTCTTCTGTGATTCCGATGCTTTTATCAAAAACGGTAAGGGAAATACCCATTTCCTCACGGTAGATGGTATGGAGCTCCCGGGGCAGTCCGGCAAAAGTTTTTTCTATGATATCCTTGGTCATAATGCTACGAAACATGGCGGTACCGTAGATTACGGGAGTACATTTCATCATGGCACCAACGCTGTCAGACAGACCGCCGATAGGGATATAGATACCGCCCAGGAAGCCTACCAGGGTACCGATAATGGTACCAAGACCGCTCCATGCACCTTCGGTTTTGGCCAGAATTGCCAGTACATACATCAATCCTGCATAGGCAAAGGAATTCACTAAAATCATACCAATCAGTTGCAAATGGGTTTGGAAAGAATACCATTCCATTCCTTTGGAGGTGCAGTAAAGTTCAGTAAGAAAAAGTGTCAGGATGCAAATAATAACGGAAGCCAGCCATGCGGAAGTAATATAACTTGCAGCAATGGTGGTGCGGCTTACGGGAGCTGTATAAATAGAGTTTAACTTACCGGATACCCTGTCTTTTATCATAACAGAATAATTTCCCAAAGTTACGGTAACTGCGTTGATGGAAAGGATACCGGCGCAGGTCCAGGTAAGCACAATCAGTTCTGCATTTTTGGCATCTTCAGCTGCATCTCTTCCCGGGAACTCTGAAAGGGTACCGATAACACCGTCGATACTCATATCCCCTAAGAAAAACATCATCAGGCAGATAACAATTATCATGGATAACAGAGAAAAGAACACAGCGCCTTTGTCCCTGAAATAAGTTTTTAAATTACGTCCGGTCAGTGCAATAAACTGTTCCATATGATTAAACTCCCTTCTCATCTAAAGTTCTGCCCACTGCATTTAAGAATACATCATCCATATTGCCCTGAATGACTTCAAATCCGGCAATTTCTTCTTTGGCAGCAGTAATAAGCGGTAAAGCGTCCATGGTGGAAGCAAGGGTGATTTCTTTGGTTTCGCCTCCCGGATAGTAGAGCTTTAGTTTATCCATGGCGTATTTTTCCTTTAATGAAAAAGGTGTGCCGGCGGTAATAATATTACCGTGGTCCATAATCATAATTTGGTCTGCGCAGGCAGCTTCTTCCATGTAGTGGGTGGTAAGAAATACCGTCATCTGCGTAGTCTTTTGCAATTCCGCAACGGTATTCCACACATCTGCGCGGGTAGCCGGGTCCAGCCCCGTGGTAGGCTCATCCAGAAAGAGAATTTCCGGCGTATGCATCAGTGCTGCGGCAATTTCGCATCTGCGTTTCTGACCGCCGGACAGAGTTTTGTATTTCTTTTTCATGATTTCGTCCAGCTTTAAGATGTCGCTTAAATGCTTACATTGTTTTTTGGCCTCTGCCTTAGAAGCACCGTGCACGATACCTCTGCACATCAGATTTTCCTGAACCGTCAAAATGTCATCCAGGCAGTTTTGCTGGTATACAATACCGATTTTCCGGCGAATGTCCGCATCCTCTTTTCCAAGTTTTGCACCGCAGATTTCTACATCACCGCAATCCGGTTTCAGCAGGGTTGCCAGCATATTAATTACGGTAGTCTTACCGGCACCGTTTACACCAAGGAACCCCAGCATGGTCCCCTTTTCCACGGAAAAGGAGATATTGTTTACTGCGGTGAGCTCCCCGTATTTTTTTGTTAAGTTGTTTACATGAATGATATTCATAGTTTCCTCACATTCTGTTGGTTGGGTTTGTGAGGTTATGGTAGCAAGAGTTGCGAAGGGTTGCAAGAGGGGGAAAGGTAAGTTGCGTTTTGAAGGGGGTAAGTTGCAAAAAAGAGGGCTTCATTTTTGAAAGCCCTCTTTTCTATCTTTTATACGCTATCGCATCAATCTGTACCTGTAAACCGTTTTCGCCACCTTTATGTGCAAATTCCGTGGCAATGGTCTTTCTTGCGGGATACGTACCCTTAAAGCGCTCTGCAAAGACTTTTTCCATAGTCGGAATATTCCAAGGGTCTTTCATTAGGACATCGACTTTCACAACAGAATCCAAAGTAAGTCCTACTAACGCGAGGCGCGCCTCCATATTGTCTAAAGCACCGTGTACCTGCGCTTCTACACTTTCGCCTACATTGCCTACGCAAAAATTCAAATACACACAATCTCCGGCTACAACTACTTCCGAATAAGCGCTGTCATTAGCAAATTGGTTATCCAGATTCATTCTGATGATTTCGCTCATAGTAAGTCTCCTTCTGATATAAATTAAGTGGTTTTAAAAAATCAATCTTTAAGTTTGGTCAAAATAGTAGAAATTTTCGCTGTACAATCTGCTTTTCTATACGCAACATTTCTCCAGGAATCTGAAAGAGGAAAGTAGACATTATCTTTGACTTTTGCCCCCAAATCCCACTGACCGTTTGTGTCTTTGTTTCTTTCCAACCATTCTACTACAAATCTCAACTTTTCTTTAGCGGTTTTGTAGCCTGACAGGATATCAATAGCTGCTAAATAGCGACTTGTCTCCAGAGAGGCAAAGACCTTGGGTACTTCACTTAATGGCTTTCCGTAAATATAATAAATACCTTTTTCGTAGTTTAGCACATAATCCAACATATGATTTTCGGTTTCTTCTGAAAGGAGACCTTGCAGTAGATTGAGCGGATAAAAAGATACAAAATCAAGCTCTCGAGGACCTTTTGCTTTAGGATAAAATTCTTCCTGATATGCTTTTAGATAGGCTTCGTGGTTGTATGATCCATCTGCAAATGCTTTTTCTATAATAGTTGCCCACTGTTTGGCAAAAGCTAATGCAAGTGTATTGTCGGGCTCAAAGATTTTTACCCATGTGGATAACATGAGTTTGGTAAATAAATTCCAGTCTTGTGTTT
>JAZNNL010000170.1:0-21484 GCA_045580245.1 Lachnospiraceae bacterium | reverse complement strand
CCGTTCTATACTGTTGTTTGGCACGACTATGATACAGAAAATGAATCTATTGAATTGCTTCATTGATATTGGGAACAAAAAATAATTATATATGCAAAACCTTCGGAAACACTGTTCTGATAATTAAAATGTAATAGGGAGACGTATATGAAACTGAAAAACATCTTAATCGTAGTAAATGACTTGGAACAATCCATTCACTTTTATAAAACTCTGTTTGGATTACAAGTGATTTTAGATAACGACACTAATGTCATTTTAACCGAAGGACTGGTCTTACAGGATGCTTCCGTCTGGAAAGATGCCATTAGCAAAGAAGTACTGCCTCAAAACAACGCTTCTTTGCTTTATTTTGAGGAAAGAGACATGGACGCATTTATAAAAAAACTGGATTCTTATGACAAACCACTTCTTATTCTCACGCCACTCACAACACTTCTGACCGGTCAGAAGCTTATCCGCCTCTACGACCCGGACGGCAATCTGATAGAGGTTCGCACCCCGTAATTCTAACGTTCCAAAAAAAGAGTCCCCAAGCGGACTCTTTTATACTTCTCTTTCAAAAATAATCTCATAGGAATCCGGTCTGTATACTCCCAGCTTATCATTCGGAAGCATCACTACCTGGACAAATCGCCAGCCTTCCTTGGCATGTTCTGCAATTTCTTCTTTACATGTTGCAAATCCGGCATTCAGCCTGTTCATTTGTTCTACTCTTACAAATTTGTATTCATACATAGGAAATTCCTTCTTTCTTTTTCGGATTACCTATTCAGTATAACAAATACCCTTTCTGCCCTTCAACCTAAGTCCCTCAACACTTTTTTACTTTCTGCGACATCTTCCTCTGTGAGACAACACACATTCTGTCGAAGACGTTTGCTTCATTAGAATTTCAATAAATCAAAAAAGAGCTTATCCGTTTCTACGGGCAAAAGCTCGTATACAAACGGATAAGCTCTTTGTTTATTTTATCTTATTTACGCTTTACCAACAGAACCGAACAGTTCCATCTTTTCTTTTACAGTAGCCTTGATAGCTTCTGCGCCGGGAGCTAAAAGCTTACGAGGGTCGAAGCCCTTACCTTCTAAGTCCTTACCTGCTTCGATGTACTTACGGGTAGCTTCTGCGAATGCAAGCTGGCATTCGGTGTTTACGTTAATCTTTGCAACACCTAAAGAAATTGCCTTCTTAATCATGTCTGCAGGGATACCTGTACCACCGTGAAGAACCAAAGGAAGTTCACCGGTTTCTTTCTGAACTGCATCCAGAGTTTCAAAGCTTAAACCTGCCCAGTTTGCAGGATATTTGCCGTGGATGTTACCGATACCTGCTGCTAAGAAGTCAACACCTAAGTCAGCGATTGCTTTACATTCCTTAGGATCTGCACATTCGCCTGCACCTACAACACCGTCTTCTTCACCGCCGATGGAACCAACTTCTGCTTCGATAGAGATTCCCTTAGCGTGAGCGTCTGCTACTAACTTGGTAGTCTTTTCAACGTTTTCTTCGATAGGATAGTGAGAACCGTCGAACATGATGGAAGAAAATCCTGCTTCGATACACTTGTAGCAACCATCGAATGAACCGTGGTCTAAGTGAAGTGCTACGGGAACAGTGATGTTCATGTCCTGAAGAAGTCCGTTTACCATACCTACTACTGCATGATAACCGCCCATGTACTTACCTGCACCTTCAGAAACACCCAGAATAACGGGGGAGTTTAATTCCTGTGCGGTAGCAAGGATGGACTTAGTCCATTCCAGGTTATTGATATTGAACTGGCCTACTGCATAGTGGCCTGCTTTTGCTTTTTTAAGCATTTCAGTTGCTGATACTAACATGTCTCATACCTCCATGATTTGTTTGCTTTGCGTATATTCTACCCTATTTTTCACAAAAAGGGAATAGTGTTTGTTAAATTTTTGGCACAATAATTTCCATGGCCTGCTTTAAGTCCTCTATTTTGACGGTTTTATGCTCTCCTCCAAACTCCCCGTCCAGGGTCCAGGCTACCGGTTCTTCGGATTCTATCTGCAATTTATCCGTTTTGAACCAATAGATAAATTCATTGTCCGTTTTCTGTTCCCACAAAGCAGCTATGAGTTTATTTAACTCTAAGGCATTTGCAGGACGCTTCACAAGCATGACTTCAAATTCCCCGTCATTGAGCTCTACATTTTTTCCTGTTATATTTTTAAATCCCCCTACAGACATGGAATTGGTCACCATTCCATATATAAAATCCCCCTCTAAAACCATATCATTATAAGAAATTTTCATCTGATAGGATTTGATGGCTGCCAGCCTCTTTACACCCTCCAGCACATACGCCATATGCCCCAGTGCATTTTTCAACTCCTGCTCCGTACCGTACGACACATCCGTAAACATACCAAAAGCCGCCACGTATACAAATACATCCGTGTTAAAGGAACCGATATCACAGGCAAACTTTTCTCCATCCGCTACAATGCCTGCAGCCTTTTTCATGTTGGAAGGCAAGCCTAAACTATTGGCAAAATCATTGGTACTACCGGCAGGTATGTAACCAATGGGTACCATCCGTTTGCTTTGCACCATCCCTGTCACTACTTCATCCAGGGTGCCGTCTCCTCCACTGCAAACAATGATGTGGTAACCATCTTGCCGGTTTTTTACTGTTTCCACCGCATCCCCTTTTTCCTGTGTAATGTGAACATGCACCTCATAACCTGCTTTAATAAACAAATCTGTTATATCCAGCAGATGATTTTTTATCCGTGCCTTTCCGGCTTTGGGATTTACCACAAAGAGCATTTTCTTTTGACTCATACTGATTTACTCCCTTTTAAAACGCCTTTTTTATAAAAGCATATGCCGGCTATCCACTCCGGCTCAATACAATACATCTTATTTTACTATTATTTACCATACTGCAAAAAAATAACGGAATCAATAAAGAAACTATGAAATCTTTATTGACTCCGTCTTAAATTTTATTTGATTCTATTTTACACAAATGCCTGCTTATACATACAAGCGTTTTCCAACTAAGCAATTTTACCGCTTAAGTAAGTTTCAATACCTTCTACTGCATCCTTTTCATCTTCACCGTCTGCTTCTACCACTACAGATTCTCCTGCATTCAGCCCCAGGCTCATCATACCCATAATGCTTTTTGCATTTACTCTGATGGTACCGTCCTCAGACTGGATATAAATCTTACTGATATATCTGCTCGCTACCTGCACCAACATTGCTGCAGGAGTTGCATCCAAACCGTTTTCCAACTGAATTGTAACTGTTTCCTTTGTCATAATGTTCTCCTCCTGTTACTTACACTCTCAACTTGTCAGCAAGTTCACTTAACTTGCGTAATCTATGATTAACGCCTGACTTTCCTACCGGCGGATTGAGATATTCACCGAGTTCCTTTAATGCCGCATCCGGATACTCCAGTCTCACCTCGGCCATTTCTCTTAAATTATCCGGAAGTTTTGAAAAACCATAATGGTCACGAATATATAAAATGTCTTCTACCTGTCTGGAAGCTGCCTGCACGGTCTTACCGATATTGGCAGTTTCACAATTCACCCTGCGGTTAATGGAATTTCTCATCTCTTTCAAAATCCGGAGATTTTCCAGCTCCATAAGGGATTTGTGGGCTTCCATCACATTTAAAAGATCCACAATGCCTGCGCCTTCTTTGATGTACACTACATAGTATTTTTTTCGAAGTATAATCTTGGCTTCTATATCAAATACAGCAATTACTTCCTGTAACTGCTTTGCCTGAGCTTCGTCCGCACATACAAATTCCAAATGATATCCTTTCTGAGGGTCACTCATAGACCCGCAACAAAGGAACGCACCGCGTAAAAAAGCCCGTTTACAACAAGTGCTTTTTATGAGTAACGGAGCCACCGGTTTCGACAAATCTCCTGTTTTTGCAATCAGATTCGCTTTTTCCTGCCCATTTACGCTCACGCCAATGTCTATATTATACGTTTTCTTTAATAATGTAAAGCCTTTTCTTACAACCGCTTCATTTTCTGTTTGGAATCCAATGGTCAGATTCCCTTCTTTATCTTCACCATATTGCCCGCAAAAATGCATAATCGCAGCCAATTCCGCAATTTGGCAATGTCTTGCAGGTGTAATCTGTTTTGCCAGTTCTTCTTTAATATCTGCTGAAAAAGACACTTCTTCACCTATCTTCTTTCTCTCTGTTCCCTGTGAATCAGTCTGATGCCGTAGCTTCCCTGATCCTTCATCCTCTCATACAACTCATTTGCAAGAGTCACGCTGCGATGCTGCCCGCCGGTACAACCGATGCCCACCACCAGTTGGTGTTTCCCTTCTTTGACGTAATTAGGAATCAAAAACTGCAGCATCTCTGACAGTTTGTCCAAAAACGCACCGGCTTCCGAAAACTGCATTACATAATCCCTGACTTCCTTATCATTGCCTGTTTTGGGTTTCAAGGTATCGATATAATAGGGATTCGGTAAAAACCTTACATCGAACACCAAATCGGCGTCTGCCGGAATTCCATATTTAAATCCAAAGGATAAAAGCGTTATGATAAGACTATTATATTCTTCATTCTGTACAAAAATTCTATCCAGTTCTTCTTTTAATTCACGGGTTAAAAGATTGGAGGTGTCAATCACAAAATCCGCCTGTTTGCGGATACCGGAAAGCATCTCTCTTTCTTCCCGGATACCGTCCTCCACTCTGCCCTCAGCAGCCAAAGGATGGACTCTTCTGGTTTCTTTATAACGTTTTACCAAAGCGGCATCGGAAGCATCCATAAAAAGAATTTCAAACTCATAGCCTTTTTCTTTCTGCTTCTGCAAAATACTGGTGGTTTCGGAAAACGCCTGTCCTGCACGCACGTCAAGTCCCAGTGCCACTTTCGTAATTTCACTGTCGGGAGTGGCAATCAGTTCCATGAATTTTTCAATCAGAGACACCGGCAGGTTATCTACACAGTAAAATCCTGCATCCTCTAACATTTTAAGAGCAGAACTCTTTCCGCCTCCGCTCATACCTGTTACTACTACAAAACGCATGTTGCTACTCCTTTCACCGATGGACTGTATTCTGTGTCCGTGCATCATTTATTCCTGACACAAAAATGCCCGGTGCCGAAATACCGGCACCGGATTCTTATATTGAAATACGCTAAAATTCACCCAGAAAGATTACTTCCGGTTCCAGTTTTACAGAAAACTGTTTGTAGACTTCTTCCTGTATATACGCAATCAGCTGCTTAATATCCGTTGCAGTTGCTTCGCCCGCATTAATCACAAAGCCACAGTGTTTTTCTGATACCTGGGCACCGCCGATTTGGTAACCTGCAAGTCCTGCATCCATAATCAGCTTTCCTGCAAAATGTCCCTCGGGACGTTTAAAGGTACTGCCCGCACTGGGGTATTCCAAAGGCTGCTTCTCTTTTCTGCGGTTCTGGAAATCTGCCATTTTTGCAGCAATTGCATCTTTGTCGCCTTCCTGTAACAAAAAGCAGCATTCTGTTACGATAAAAGGCTGGTTTTTAATGGCGCTGGTACGATATCCGAATTCCATGGTTGCATTATCTAATACCAGCCGGTTTCCTTCCTTGTTGAGTACGGTAACTTCTTCAATGACCTGTTTCATCTCCCCGTCATAAGCACCGGCGTTCATCACAACACCGCCTCCGATGGTGCCGGGAATGCCGGCTGCAAATTCCAGACCGGTCAGCCCGTACTCCTGTGCTACCTTTGCTACCTTGGACATATACGCACCCGCCTGTGCATAAATCCTGTTTCCTACAACTCTGATGGCATTGCACTTGTCGGAAATCTGAATCACAATGCCTTCAAACCCCTTATCTCCTACCAGTAAATTACTGCCGTTTCCCATAATAAAAAACGGAAGCTCTACCGTAGTAATGTATTTCATCAACTGCGGTAACTGTTGGGTATCGGATACCTGTATCAGGCAATCCGCCTCTCCTCCCACTCTGAAAGTGGTATGTTTTGCTAATGGTTCCTTATATAAAATATTTTCTGCAGGTACAAATCTTCGTAATGCTTCCTTAACTGCCTGACTTATCATATTATACCCATCCTGTTATTATTCAACTCCGGAACCTATGCCTTATAAGTGTCCAGAATTAATTTTGCGGCGCCAAAAATACCCGCATCATTTCCTAAAGTGGCAAGTGCAAATTTTGCGTCCCTGCAACCTCTGAATGCATACTGCATATAATACGGTTTGATGTACTCAAACAATACTTCTCCGGCTTTGGATACCCCACCGCCGATTACAAACACTTCCGGGTTTACCACGCCTGCAATGGCTGCCAGACCCTTACCCAGATATTCGCCGAACTGCTCCGCTACTTCAATTGCAACCGCATCTCCGAATTTCACTGCGTCAAATACGGTTTTTGCGGAAATGGTAACATCTCTTAAAATGCTGGGCGCATCATCTTTCTCCAGGCGTCTTCTTGCCAGACGCGCAATCCCGGTTGCGGAAGAATACTGCTCTAAACAACCGATATTGTGGCATCCGCACTCTTCAGTCTCATTATCCTCTACATGAATGTGACCGATTTCTCCGCCTGCACCGTCTGCACCGGTTACCATCTGTCCGTTACAGATAATACCGCCGCCAACGCCGGTACCCAGAGTTACCACTACCAAATCTTTATAGCCTTTGCCACCGCCCTGCCACATTTCACCAAGGGCTGCCACATTGGCATCATTACCTGCCATAACAGGCAAATCCAAAAACGCTTTAAAAGCTTCGGGAATATTGAATACGGTATCCCAGCCTAAATTTGCAGTCTTATAAACCGTACCGGAAGCATCTACAGGTCCCGGTACGCCGATGCCGATACCTGCTACTTCTTCCATTTCTATATCGGTTTCTTTCATTTTTGCCTTAATACTGTCTGCGATATCGGGTAAAATTCTTTCTCCACCGTTTGCAGTTACACTGGGAATCTCCCATTTATCCAGTACATTGGCATTCATATCAAAAAGTCCCATCTTTACGGTTGTACCGCCTACATCTACTCCAAATACGTACTTTTTCATTCTTCTTCCTCCTCACGTCTCTTTGCCAAAGAATTCTGCACACGGGCGTAAAGCTCCTGTGCCGCATTGTAACCCATCTTTTTCTGTCTGTGGTTAACTGCCGCAGACTCACAGATAATTGCCAGATTACGTCCCGGTCTGATGGGAAGCGTGTGACACACTATCTTATTTCCCAAATACTCGGTATATTCTTCTTCCAGACCTAAACGGTCATATTCTTTATCTCTGTCCCAGTCTTCCAGTTTAATTACCAAATCCACGGACTGGGTATCCTTTACACTGGATGCACCGAACAACGCTTTTACATCCACAATACCGATACCGCGCAGCTCAATAAAGTGCTTGGTTACATCCGGTGCGGAGCCTACCAGTGTATCATCACTGACTTTACGCAGTTCCACCACATCATCCGTTACCAGACGGTGTCCTCTCTTAATCAGCTCCAGTGCCGCCTCGGATTTACCGATACCGCTTTCACCGGTAATTAACACACCTTCACCATATACGTCAACCAGTACACCATGTACGGAAATGCAGGGTGCCAGCTGTACATTCAGCCAACGGATTGCTTCTGCCATAAATGCAGAAGTATTTTTGCTGGTGGACAGTACCGGTCTGTTGTATTTATGGGCAATTTCCAAAAATAAGGGGTCCGGCTGCAGCTCACGGCTGAAAATGACACAGGGAATATCATAGGACATCAGTTTATCATAAACTCTTTGCTTATGTTCTTCGTCAATGCCTTCCATATAAGTATATTCCACAAATCCGATAACCTGCACGCGGGTAGAATCAAAATGTTCAAAATAGCCAGCCATCTGTAGTGCCGGTCTGTTAATATCCGTCTGCGTAATGCGGATTTTTTTAATTTCAATATCCGGAGTCAGGTTTACCAGTTTAAATTTTTCAATCAGGTTTTCCAGTTTGATACTTGCCATACAGCCCACCTCTTGTCAATATAATCATTGTTAGCAGTAGAGTTACAGTTTTATATTACACCGGTGACTCGCTTGCGCTCCATGGAAACGTAGCGGTACTAAGCTTTTACAAGGAACCTGTAAACGGCTCCATGTAAAAGCTAAGGACCGACGTTTCCAAAGGGTCTCCGATGTAATATAAAACTGTAGCCTCAACTGTCCATAGTGATTATATTGTAGCATATCCTATATTTTATGGGAAGTATATAATTTTACTCCTACTATAGAATTAATGCACTACACGTTCTTATTCCCACTATTTTTTTGTCCAAAAAACGAGACGATGGCTTCGGCGATGTGTTCCGGGATTTCGGGAACTTCCGTCAGCGTAGCTACGTCCGCCTGCTTGATTTCTTCGATAGACTTAAAATGACGCATCAGGGCTTTGCGGCGGGCAGGTCCCACGCCGGGAATATCATCCAGCACAGATTTTACCTGTGTTTTACTGCGCAGGGAACGGTGATACTCGATTGCAAAGCGGTGGGCCTCATCCTGGATACGGGTAATCAGTTTAAATCCTTCGGAACGGGTATCTATATCAATTTCCACATTATTAAAATAGAGACCTCTGGTGCGGTGATTATCATCCTTAACCATACCGCAGACCGGAATATGAATTCCCAGTTCTTCCAAAACAGACAGGGCGATGTTTACCTGTCCCCTTCCACCGTCCATCAGCAGTAAATCCGGAAATTTGGTAAAGCTGCCGAATTCGGCATCTATTTCCTTTTCTTTTAACTGCTCTTTTTCTTCCATACCGTGCATAAACCGTCTGGTCAACACTTCCCGCATGCAGGCATAGTCATCGGGCCCCGCCACGGTTTTGATTTTGAATTTACGGTAATCGCTGCGTTTGGGCTTTCCCTTCTCAAACACCACCATGGAGCCTACATTTTCAAAACCGCTGATATTGGAAATATCAAAAGCTTCCATACGGTTTACATTTTGCAAATCCAACAACGCTGCAATTTCTTTCACCGCGCCGATGGTACGTCCTTCTTCGCGCTTTAAGCGTTCTCTGTCCTGACTTAAAACCAGAGACGCATTCTGTGCTGCCAGCTCCACCAGTTTTTCCTTGGTGCCTTTTTTAGGAACCAATAATTTCACTCGGTTCCCTTTTCTTGTACTGAGCCAGTCTTCAATCAGTTCCATGTCCCCGATTTCATATTGCAGCATCAGCTCTCTGGGGATAAAAGGTGTTCCCGCATAGAACTGCTTGATAAAGTCTTCTAAAATCTGCGCCTTTTCACAACCGGAAACCCGCATCATATAAAAATGCTCCCTGCCAATCAACTTACCGTCTCTCACGAAAAATACCTGCACCACTGCATCGGTATCGTCTTTGGAAATGGCAATAATATCCCTGTCTTCCCCCACACTGTCGGTAATCTTCTGCTTCTGGGACACGGATTTCACACTGTTGTACAAATCCCTGTAACGGGCAGCCTCTTCAAATTCCATAGCCTCTGCAGCCAGCTTCATCTTACTTTCCAAATCTTTTAAAATATAACCGTAATTACCGTTTAAGAAATCCAGTGCCTGTTCTACCTGTGCACGGTATTCCTCTTTACTGACATATCCCTGGCAGGGCGCAAGACACTGTTTGATATGGTAGTTTAAGCAGGGGCGTTCCGCCCCGATATCTTTTGGAAGACTGCGGTTACAGGTACGAAGCTGATACAATTTATTTAACAGTTCAATGGTATCCTTCACCGCCCCGGCACTGGTATAAGGTCCGAAATACCGTGATTTATCCTTTTTCATCTCTCTGGAAAACAAAATACGGGGATACTCCTCCCCCACCGTTACTTTTATGTAGGGATAGGTCTTGTCATCCTTTAATAACGTATTGTATTTGGGCAAATGTTCCTTAATCAGATTGTTTTCCAGTACCAGTGCTTCCAATTCGGAATCCGTTACAATATATTCAAACCGGGCAATCAGTGATACCATTTTATCAATCTGCGGGCCTCTGCCGATATTCTCCCTGAAATAAGAACGGACGCGGTTACGCAAATTGATGGCCTTTCCCACATACAAAATTGCATCCTTTGCATCATGCATAATATAAACCCCCGGTTTGGCAGGTAATTTTTTTAATTCTTCTTCAAAATCAAATAACATATTTCCTCACAACCGTATATAAATGTTTTTGTATGACGGTGGCTCGCCCACCCACTCTTTTTCTAAATCGGAAAAGACTGCCGCAAAACGTCACCGGGAATTCCTTGTCAGGTCGTTTTGGGCAGTCCCTTTTCTTGTTTTCAGTTTCTTATTTTTTAGTTCCTTATCTAAAAATCCAGTTCTGTATAGACATTATCCCAGAAAAGTACCACCGGTAAATACTCCTACTTCTTTTTCTTCCTGTTTGGGAGTATCAGCGGACTTCTCTTCATCTGCGGGTGCGGAAGCGGTATCCTCTGCATTTGCGGGAGCAACAGGAATCTCCTCTTCCCCGGCATCTTTTATCACAACATCTGTCTCTTTACCGGCTTTCACATTTTCAGAAGTTTCTGCTTTTTCAGCGTTGTCAGAAGTTTCCGCATCCTTCTTTTCTTCTTCCGGTTCGGGAATGCCTTTTTCTTTACGGAAAATCTGCATAAATTCTTTACCGGTAATGGTTTCTTTCTCGATAAGGAATGCTGCCAGTTTATCCATCAGCTCCCGGTTTTCACTTAAGAGCTCTTTTGCCTTGTCATAGCTTTCTTTTAAGATGGCAATGACTTCTTCATCCACTGCCGCAGCAGTTTCGTCACTGCAATTCATCACTTCGCGTCCTTCCAGGTACTTACTCTCCACGGTAGAAAGTCCCACCAGACCAAAACGCTTGCTCATACCATACAGGGTAACCATGGAACGGGCAATACGGGTTGCCTTTTCAATATCGTTGGCAGCACCTGTGGTTACTGTTTCAAATACCAGTTCTTCTGCTGCACGGCCTGCCACCAGCCCTACCAGCATATCGCGCAGTTCAGCCTCGGTATTGAGGTATTTTTCCTCTTCAGGCACGTGCATAACATATCCCAGCGCCCCCATGGTGCGGGGTACGATGGTAATTTTCTGTACAGGCTCGGAATTTTTCTGTAATGCACTTACCAGTGCGTGACCCACTTCATGATAGGAAACAATCTTTCTTTCCTCTTTGCTCATGATGCGGTCTTTCTTTTCTTTACCTACCAATACCTGTTCAACTGCATCAAACAAGTCTTTCTGGCTTACAAATTCCCTGCCACCCTTTACTGCGTTGATAGCAGCTTCGTTAATCATGTTGGCAAGGTCTGCACCTACCGCGCCGCTGGTTGCCAGTGCAATAGCATCCAGATCCACGGTTTCGTCCATCTTTACGTCTTTGGCGTGGACTTTTAAGATTTCCACACGCCCCTTTAAATCGGGTTTGTCTACAATGATTCTACGGTCAAAACGTCCGGGACGAAGCAGGGCTTTATCCAAAATCTCGGGACGATTGGTAGCACCTAAAATCAAAATACCCTTTGAGGTATCAAAACCATCCATTTCAGAAAGCAACTGGTTTAAGGTCTGCTCTCTTTCTTCATTTCCTCCGCCGTACTTGGAATCACGGCTACGACCGATGGCATCAATTTCGTCGATAAATATAATACAAGGTGCCTGCTTACTTGCTTCCTTAAACAAATCCCTTACACGGGAAGCACCCACACCTACATAAAGTTCAATAAAGTCAGAACCGGTCAGGGAGAAGAAAGGTACACCCGCTTCACCTGCTACTGCCTTGGCAAGTAAGGTTTTACCGGTACCGGGAGGTCCTACCAGAAGGGCACCTTTCGGCAATTTCGCACCGATTCCGGTATATTTGCCCGGATTGTGCAGAAAATCTACAACTTCCTGTAAGGATTCCAATGCCTCGTCTTCCCCGGCTACATCTTTAAAGGTAATACCGGTTTCCTTCTGTACGTAAACCTTGGCATTGCTTTTGCCCACACCCATGGGACCGCCGCCCTTACCCATTTTTCTAAACAGAAAACTTAAAAGTACCCAGAATGCCACAAGGGGCAAAATATAATACACCAGTAACTCCATCAAAAAGCCGGAGCTGTCCGGTACATATCCCCAGACTTCCACACCCATCTGACGCAGACGTTCTGTTAAAGTGTCATCTCCCACAATGGCTGTATACCGGGTAGTATTGTTTCCCATTCCGTAATAATATGCCAACGGATTTTTGTTTTCTTCTTTCTGCACAAACTTAATGTAGATTCTGTCTGCAGCGTATTGTACACTTTCCACCACACTGTTGGGCTGTCCTTCTACATATCCTGACTCTACCTTTTCCATAAACTCAGAATAACTGAGTTCCTCCTCCGTACCGCCTAACAGTTTCATAAACAAGCTGGTCATAACCAGTGTAATCAAAGCTGCCACCAACAGCAACATAAAATTTATTCTTCTGGGGCTCTGGTTACCGGGACCTCCATGATTGTTATTTCCCTGACCGTTCCCACCATGATTTGTATTCCGTTCGTCCATAAAAACTCCATTTCTGTCTTACTTATTTATAATTTGCGCATTTATGATTTATATGCAGACAATAAGTCTATTTTATTATAGAGAACACCGTTTCATAAATCAATAGAAGAATTATGAAATATTAGTAAAGTATTTTTAAAATCAGTACATTTTTCCATTGATTTCGGGGGATTTTTTTTGTATGATACAGAATGTAATATAATTATGGAATGTATCAGGAAAGGTCGGCATCTTATGAAAAAAACCGGTTTTGATAACGACAAATATCTTAAATTACAATCCGAAAAAATCCAGGAACGTATTGCTGCCTTCGGTGGGAAGCTTTACTTGGAATTTGGTGGTAAGCTGTTTGATGATTACCATGCTTCCAGAGTTTTACCCGGTTTCAAACCGGACAGTAAAATTAATATGCTGGTACAGTTAAAAGACCAGGCAGAAATTGTTATCGTTATCAATGCTGCCGATATCGAAAAAAATAAAGTCCGTTCCGACTTAGGAATCACCTATGACTTGGATGTTTTACGTCTCATCGATGCATTCCGCGGCTACGGTCTTTACGTAGGAAGTGTCTGCCTGACCCGGTTTTCCGGACAACCCAGTGCCATTGCTTACCAGAAAAAGTTAGAGTCCCTTGGCATGAAGGTGTACAGACATTACTCCATCCCGGGCTATCCCAGCAATATCCCTATGATTGTAAGCGATGAAGGCTTCGGCAAGAATGATTATATCGAAACCACGCGTTCTTTAGTCGTCCTCACAGCACCGGGACCCGGTAGCGGAAAAATGGCAACCTGCCTTTCCCAGTTATATCACGACTACAAACGCGGCATTAAAGCCGGTTATGCAAAATACGAAACCTTCCCCGTTTGGAATCTGCCATTAAAGCATCCCGTCAACCTGGCATATGAAGCAGCTACCGCAGATTTGAACGATGTAAATATGATTGACCCTTTCCACTTGGAATCTTACGGGGAAACCACCATTAATTACAACAGAGATGTGGAAATTTTCCCGGTACTCTGTGCTACTTTTGAAAAAATTATGGGGGAATCCCCCTACAAATCCCCCACTGATATGGGTGTAAACATGGCAGGATTCGGTATTATAGATGATGAAGCAACCAGAGCTGCTTCCAAGCAGGAAATCATCCGCAGATATTACAATACCCTCTGCCAGAAACGCCAGGGTAATGCTGATGATGAACAGCTTTTAAAGCTTGAACTTTTAATGAAACAGGCCGGCATTACCATAGATGACCGTCCCGTTATCAGTGCTGCAAAAGTAAAAGCCGAAGCCACAGGTGAACCTGCAGTGGCAATCGAATTACCGGATGGTCGCATTGTTACCGGTAAGACCAGCACATTGCTGGGTGCTTCCTCTGCAGCATTACTCAATGCATTGAAGGTACTTGCCGATATTGAAGACGATGTACAGTTGATTTCACCGTCAACCATCGGTCCTATTCAGACCTTAAAAGTCCAGCATTTAGGGAACCGCAATCCCCGCCTTCACACAGACGAAGTACTGATTGCCCTTTCCATTTGTGCTGCCACAGACGATAAAGCCAAACGTGCCATGGAACAGTTACAGCATCTGCGTGACTCCGAGGCACACAGCAGCGTCATTTTATCCCATGTGGATATGAATGTGTTCCGCAAGCTGGGTGTAAACCTTACCTGCGAACCCGATTACCAGTCCCAGAAGCTATATCATAAGTAACTTTGGGTTATCTATGTATAAAAGAGGCTGTTGTATCATTATCAGATTTGAATATCAGTTGAAAAAGTTTTCCGGCGCAGACCCTTAGCGGACGTCGGCACTTAGCAAGAAGACTTCTCGCAGAGAAGTTTTCGAGCTTAGTACCGTTACGTTCGGTACGAGCGCAAGCGTGTCTGCAAGGAAACTTTTTAATCGATATTTAAGTTGATAATGATCCCACAGCCTCTTTATGCTTAGATAACCCAAAGTTACTTATAATGCAGCTTCTACTTTTTCTTTAAGCTGTGCTGCACTCATGGCACCCATAAAGGTGGCTTTTACTTCTCCGCCAACAAATACCAAAAATGTGGGGATGCTGACAACGCGGTATTTCACTGCCAGTTCCTGCTCGTCATCCACATTTAATTTGCCGACTTTAAGTTTACCGTCCATTTCCTCTGCCAGTTTTTCCACAACGGGAGCCATCATTTTGCAGGGACCGCACCAGTCTGCATAAAAATCCACCAGCACAGGAATCTCGGACTGTAAAACCTCTGTTTCAAAATTCTGCTTCGTAAATTTGTATTCCATAGTATCCTTCCTTTCTTAAATAAATATAGTATAACTTAACCATACCTTTCCTATACCTGCAATCCGTGCCGGGTATTAGCCCGCTTGTTATCTGCAAATGATATACTTACAAATCGGATTCCCCATAGAAGAAAATTTTTCTTCGTATTCTGTCATTACATTACCGGCAAGCATCTCTTCCTCGTGATGTAAATCATAGGTAAGTGCCTCTATTTTCCAACCGGCCTCCGGTACTTCTTCTACCGCAAAATCAAACAAATCCCGATTATCTGTCTTAAACTCCAATTTACCGTCTTTTTTTAAGATTTGGTCATAACGGCTTAAAAACTGTCTGGAAGGCAGTCTTCTCTTGGCATGTCGGTCCTTGGGCCACGGATCTGAGAAGTTCAAATAAATCTTATCTACTTCTCCCGTTCCGAATACATCTGCAATTTCCTCTGCATCCATGCGGATAAACATAAGATTGGGCAGTTCTTCCTCTTCCATTTTCTGGATGGCACGCAACAGTACACTGGAATATTTTTCGATTCCCACATAATTGATATCCGGATTCATTTTTGCAAGAGTGTGTAAAAACTTTCCTTTCCCCATACCGATTTCAATGCGGATGGGATTGGCATTGCCAAACAACGCCTGCCACTTCCCCTTCTGTTCATTGGGCTCATGTACTACAAAACGGCTGTCACCGATTACTTCCCGGGAGCCGGTAATATTTCTTAAACGCATATTTTCACCGCTTCTTTCCTTTTTTTGACTAGTATAACGGATTTTTTGCAAAAAGAAAAGTCCTGCGAAGAAATCCTTTAGCTTTTTCAAAAAATGGTGTATGATAGAAAATGACGGATGTCGTCGTATATTTTGATGCAAACTAAACTGAACTTATTATATCGTGAAAGGTGTGCTTATATTGTATAAGTTTTTTCATAAATTTCTTATTACATTCATTTTAACAACTTCCGTGAGTCTCTGGCAGTTATCTACCCTGCCTGTTTTTGCTATGCCCGCTCTTACCGAAGAAGAGGACCGTGTGGCAATCCCAATCGAAACCAATTCCATAGAAAACTGGCCGGAGGGTCCTGTAGTCACTTCTCAGGCCGCTATCCTGATGGATGCGGATACCGGTGCCATTCTCTATGCTAAAAACGTGCATGAGCAGCTCTATCCTGCCAGCACTACCAAAATTTTAACCTGTCTCATTGCCTCTGAGCAGTGCAGTATGAGCGAAGTGGTTACTTTTTCCCACGATGCTATTTTTGACACGCCCAGAGACAGTTCCCACATTGCTTTGGACGAAGGAAATCAGCTGACCATGGAGCAGTGTCTGAATGCGATTCTGATTGCTTCTGCCAACGAAGTATCTTTTGGTGTGGCAGAACATGTGACCGGCACTTCCTGGGAAGACTTTGCTGATTTAATGAATACCCGTGCCACAGAACTGGGTTGTGTGGATTCTAATTTTGTGAACCCCAACGGTCTGCCTGACGAAAACCATTACACTTCAGCCTATGATTTGGCTATGATAGGACGTGCCTTTTTTGCCAATGAATTATTGTGTAAAATAGCTTCTTCTCCACGTTTGGACCTTCCTCCTACAGAGAACCAGCCTAAACACATTCTTTCTAACTCAAAAAATCAGCTTTTTCCGGGACAACCCTATGCCTATGAGTATCTGGTTGGTAGTAAAACCGGTTATACCAACGCAGCAATGAGCACGTTGGTATCCTGTGCTGAGAAAGACGGTATGAAACTGATTGCCGTAGTAATGGCAACCGACTCTCCCAACCAATTTGCAGATACGGTATCTCTGTTCAACTATGGCTTTAATAATTTTGTAAAAGTAAATATTGCTCAGAATGAAACCCGTTACGACATAGATCATACCGGCGTTTTTTACAGTGATAACAATGTATTCGGCAGTTCTAAATCCATACTTTCTTTAGATACCGAAGCTTCACTGATTTTACCGAAAACTACTACTTTTGCAGACCTGACTTCCCATATTTCTTACGATACTCAGAAGGAAAATCAGGCAGCATTGATTACTTATAATTTCAATGGACAGTACCTGGGCTGCGTATCTGTCAACTTCAGCGGAAGTAACGAACGCAGTTATACCTTTGAAGATACCGCCCAGACTACCGAAGATGAAACAGTACCAGAACAAAAAGTTATTTATATCAATATTTTTAAGGTACTGTTAGTAATTTTAATTATCGCCGGCATCGGTATTTTGCTGGTATTTCTGCTCTCTTTCTTAAACAACTACCATTTTGCTCCCAGGGAACTCAGTGGTCGTAAGGGTTGGCTAAAAGAAAAAAAGCGGAAACGAAACCGTTACCAGTTAAATCGTCTCCGCCAACTACATGTTGCCCGAAAATCCAATGACAAACGTCGTAAACGTGCAAAACGTGCCCGAAAATTTAGGGACTATGATTTTTAAAATCATAGTCCCTACTTCTTTTGACGTCTTTTCTTTCGTAATTCTCTGGCGTGGTCCCTACGGGCTATGATATCTGCCGCTTCCTCATCGGTGATGAATTTCGTAGTTTTTACTACGTACACGGATTCACCCTCCGATTTACGGATTCGGATTTTTCCTTTCATAAACCCATGTACATCACAATTTGCAATGCAATAATAATGTTTACCGTTCGGTGTAAACCAACGAAGCTTTTTCTTCAGATTCTTGTGGCAGATGTAACATTTGCTACTGATAACCTCTCTGTCCGAAAGGGCAGCCTGCTTGTCCGAAAAAACCCTGGAAACATATTTGGCATAGGTATCAAATATCACCTTCACTTCATCCTCTCTTCTCAAAGGCGGATGAAATAAGTCGTAGGAATAATTTTCCAGTACTGTAGACGGTAATGTAGCCAGTACCTTGCCTGCATAATAAGCATCACTAAAAGCCCTGTGGAAAGGAATGTCTTTCTCAATCTGCAAAAAGTCTACTGCATATTCCAATGCTCTTCTGGTCTTTCCGTCTTCATAGGCGATACTGAAAAGTTTCTGTACATCCAGATACCGGATAGGTGCCTGTGCCAACGGCTCCATGCCATAATACTGCATGTTATTCTGCAGTTCTGTCAAATCCAGCGGTCCCCAGGTACAGAAAATATAATCTTCCCCACACCAGTCCAAAAAGGCCTGCATGACCTCTACAAATGGCGTTCCGTGCTCCAGTTCCTGCATTTGCATATGAATCAGTTTGCTGGTTATTTTATGAAGTTCGTGATATACCTGTGGTTTTACCAGCCGGCTGAATTCACTGACCATCTTCTTCTGGTCGTTCAGACAAACCGCACCCATTTCAATAATCTCAAAATGCAGTCGTTCATCTGCCTGTTCTTTTTCGCCGCTCTGGTTCCATTCCAGGTCCAGTACGATATAGTTCATAACAAGTCCTTTACTAAAGTTCTGCCAGTTTCATAGACTTATTATACTACTGCCAACTGCATTTTTCCACCCTTAGTTGTTTCACTTTCCCTGACATTCCTTACCATAAGCCTCAAACTGCCTGCATACAGCATATCCTAACTGCGATTATTCCATATGAACTATAGATAAATCACTAAATTTTGCACTTCTGCCAGCACAATCCACCGCATACAATCCATATACCACACCGGTAAACCCACCTGACACCTCGCTGGAAAGATATCGTGTTTCTCCGATACCCATTTCGTCGTTTTCTCCTTCTGTTTCTACCGTAAAACGGTATTCAAATTCTGAAGCAGATATTTTCAATGTTGCAGAAGTGTCTTTTATTGGTATCTGCTCCATCTCTTTTGAAAGATTTCCGATTGTAAGGCGAAGTACTGCCCGATGTTCTTCGGTAATATAGAAATCATAATGGTGTCTTTCATCCGCATATACGCTGATTCCGGCTTCCTGACATTCACTGCTTACGTTAACGCTGACTTCTTCACAAAATTCGCACTGTCTGACAGCAGCCATGGTAGGCACTTCACCTGTAAAAAGGGTATCCGGTGTTCCAACAAGGCGCAAAGCATTCTCTTCAAAATGGTACTTATCTTTCCTATAATTTCTTAAATAAATCCAATCTTTTCCTTCTTTAAGATTTGCAAAAGTTTTTTTGTATGATAAAATTTGCTTTTCTGCATTAAGTTTGGGTACCTCATAAGAAAGCTGAGACGTACCGTCTCCCATATAAAACCAGCCATCTTTCCAAGTTACCGGAACCAGACAACATTCCCTTCCCAAATGATGATATTGCATCCATTGTCCGGTCTGTCTGAATGCCAGATGCATAAACCACCAGTTACCGTCCTTATCCTCTATCACATCACCATGTCCCGCTCCCTGCAAAATATATCCGCCAAGATTACGGTTCGTCAATACCGGATTCTGCGGAAATGGCTCAAAGGGTCCCCACATGTTTTTACTTCTTCCGTAATTAACCATATGCCCATATTCCGTACCGCCTTCTGCGTCCAGGATATAATAGTATTCTCCAAATTTGTACAGGTGCGGTGCTTCAATAAATCTACCGCCCGTTCCATGCCACAAAGGTTTACCGGGTGTCAATTTTTCTCCTGTTTCAATATCAATCTCACACATACGAATGCAGGAGCATCCTCTCTCCTCATCATATCCGTTTCCGATAAAATAACTTTTACCATCCTCAAAATATAATGTAGGATCAATTCCTTCTTCATCCACCCGGATCGGTTCAGACCATTCCCCGTAAATATCATCTGTGTATACATAAAAATTAGTATGTGTGAGTGCTTCCGTCGTCACCATATAAAAGCGGCCCTCATGATAACGGATAGTGGGCGCAAAGATACCACTACACTTATCCGCTCCCGTCAAATCCAACTGGCTTCTTCTGGTAATGCAATGCCCTATCTGTTTCCAGTTCACCATATCGTCACTTTCAAATAACGGCACCGCCGGAAAAAACTGAAAGCTGCTGCACGCCATATAATACTTATCCCCAGCCCTGCATACACTAGGGTCCGGATACATTCCTCTCAAAACAGGATTATTATATTTCATTTACTTCCCTCCCATATATTTGTATATACATACAGTGCGGATGCATTTTGCAACCGCACTGCCTGTGTATTACATATGTTAACTATACCTATCGCTTATGCATTTACCGCACAAACCATATGACCTGACACATTTGTCAGAATAGTATCATTACCATCCACAACTGCTTCTGTACCTTCCAGCCCGGTTGCAGATACATTTACCAAACGTACACTGTAAGCCTTGTCGGAAACCACATCCACGGTAATGGTATTGCCGTTTCTTACTGCACTGACTTTTACTTCTTCGGACTCATCCATGCCGTATACAACAGTAGAAGCCGTTACACCGTCCTTCAACTCGTAGACACGCAGTTCTACACCGTCGCCGTAATCATAATCAGGCTTGTCATCATGTGCACCCAGCGCTACGATGGAATTTTCTTTTACCAAAAGAGGTACGCTTAAGTAGCCATGCTTTTCCTGAATCCAGCGTCCGCCTTCCTTCACCTCACCGGTAAAGAAATCAGTCCACTTACCTGCAGGCAGGTAGTAGTCAGCCATACTGTCTTCGTTGAAGATAGGTGCTACCAGAAGGTTATCACCTAACATATACTGACGGTCTGCATAGTGACAGGTTCTGTCTTCGGTAAATTCCAGAACCATACTACGCATGGTAGGAATACCTTCTCTGTTTGCCTGAATTGCAGTCTTGTATAAATAAGGCATAATCTTTGCTTTTAACTTGGTGAAGAAACGCACTACGTCTACTGCTTCCTCATCATATACCCACGGTACTCTGTAGGAGCTGCTGCCGTGGAGACGGCTGTGGGAAGACAACAGACCGAATGCAACCCATCTCTTATATACATCAGGGGTAGAAGTACTTTCAAAACCGCCGATATCATGTGCCCAGAAACCGAAACCGGACATTAATAAGGACAGACCGCCACGGAGACTTTCTTCCATGGATTCATAATCGGACCAGCAGTCACCGCCCCAGTGTACGGGGAATTTCTGACCGCCTGCGGTTGCGGAACGGGCAAACAATACCGCTTCTTTCTCACCGCGCTTTTTCTGTAAAATTTCGTATACGCACTTATTATAAAGATGGGTGTAGAAGTTGTGCATCTTCTTGGGATCGGAGCCATCGAAGTAGCAAATATCTTCTACGGGAATTCTCTCACCAAAGTCTGTTTTGAAACAGTCTACACCGATATCCAACAGGCCCTCTAACTTCTTCTGGAACCATTCACATGCTGCAGGATTGGTAAAGTCGACCAGTGCCATGCCGGGCTGCCACATATCCCACTGCCATACATCGCCGTTAGTTCTCTTTACAAGGTAGCCGTTTGCCATACCCTCTTCGAACAGAATACTTTCCTGTGCAATATAGGGGTTAATCCATACGCAGATATTTAAGCCCTTATCTTTGATTCTCTTCAACATGCCTTCGGGATCGGGGAAAATCTTGGAATCCCACACAAAGTCTGTCCAGTGGAAGTCTCTCATCCAACAGCAGTCAAAGTGGAAGGTTCTTAAAGGAATATCTCTGTCCAACATACCGTTTACAAAGCTCATAACGGTTTCTTCGTCGTAGCTTGTGGTAAAGGAGGTGGATAACCACAGACCAAAGGTCCAGGGT
>JAZNNL010000169.1:0-4417 GCA_045580245.1 Lachnospiraceae bacterium | reverse complement strand
GAAACTGTCATTTGGCTGTTCAGAGAGGAACTCGCCGAAGGAGAAAGTCTCGAAGAGTGCGAGCAGCTTATTACTAATATGAAAGTTGCATATGGATTTGTAATGGACATTCAGAAAGATATAACAAAAATTTAGTTGCGAGCATAGTACTGAACTCATGGAGACAAAATTATGGAATTGAGAATGGCACAGGAAAAAGACTATGCGCAGTTAGCGGAGATGAAATGGTTGCATTGTGAAGAAGATGATGTAGATTATCATACAACACAATTGGTTGGAGCAGATAAGACTAAATTTCTTGAAGAATTTGTTGCATTTTTAAAGGAGCATAAAGAATATAAAGTTTTTGTTGCGAGTGATAAGGATGTAGTTGTTTCTGCAATGTTTGTATATATAATACCAAAAACACCTAAGCCAAATAGAAAACAACAATATATTTCTTATTTGACCAATGTATATACATTAAAGGAATATCGTAACAAGAAAATAGGAACAGAATTATTAACATATATGAAAGATTATTTGGCAAAAGAAGAGTGTGAATTGATATTTGCGTGGCCAAGTGCCAATTCTGTTAATTGGTATTCAAGAAACGATTTCAAACAAGAAAATGAAATTTTTGAGTGTTCTTTGAATAATTGAGCGATAGATACAATTCTCAAGTTCCGCTGACCGGAAACGTTGAAGCTCGCGAAAAAATGTAAAGAGCAAAAAGGTGATAAACATGGTTTACATTAGTGTTGCAGATTTCTATGAAAAAACGAATTCATGCTATGTTATGACCAGGCAGGAAGAAATTGCATGTGCTATACAAATGCAGAATGGGGATATTGCTGCGCGAGAACGTTTGGTACAAAGTTATTTGCCCATGGTGGCAGGTCATATCAAACATACAAAGCCTCATATGCAGAGTTTGGGACTGATTCTCCATTGTGTACAAGCATTGGAAAAGGCGGTAGATTCCTTTGATTTTTTGCAGGATGGTGAGCCATTTTCCCATCGGCTGAGCTGGTGGTTGCGACAAGCGGTTGCGAACTACATAGTGCGGAAGTAAAGTATATAATTGTGATTTATCGCACAATATGAATAACAGAGTTTGAAAAATAAAGGGAGGAAACCTATGGCACAAAGTAACTGCGATATGTGTGCAAATTATGAATACGACGAGGATGAAGAATACTACACCTGTGCGGCCAATCTGGACGAGGACGAGATGTACCGTTTTCTGACAGGGAGCTGTAATGAGTGTCCTTATTATTCTTCCAATGATGAATATGCGGTGGTTAGACACCAGATGTAGAGATTTATTGGGCCTGTTGTCAAATAGAACGTTTCCGAGTTTTGGGTAAAAAGTTTCTTTGCAGACACGCTTGCGCTCGTGCCGAACGTAACGGTACTACGCATTCTCCTTCGCAAAATTGCTTGAAGAATGCAAGTACCGACGTCCGCCAAAGGTCTGCGCCAGAAAGCTTTTTACCCAAAACTCGGACCGTCCAATTTGGCAACAGGCTCCAAGTGGAGAGGATATATGAAATACTTAAAACAACTAGCGATTATTTTGTTGGTTTCCCTGATTGCGGAAATCATGGAATATTTGATACCGTTACCCATTGCAGCAAGTGCGTATGGGCTGGTTTTGATGCTTGTGGGGCTTATGACCCATATAATTCCCCTTGAGAAAGTAGAAGGTGTGGCAGATTTTTTGGTAAGTAATATGCTGATTCTGTTTATCCCTTCCACAGTAGGAATCATGGCGTGTGTAGAAGAATTAAAGCAGATGATGATTCCCCTCTTGGTAATCAGTTTTGTTACTACGATTTTGGTGATGGTTGTTACCGGTAAAGTAAGTGATTTTATCATTAACCGCAAAAAGAAAAAGGAGTAGGACTATGAAAGAATTTATTACGCAGTCCGTTTACTTTGGCGTGGTATTGACTTTTATCGGCTACACAATCGGACGGCTTATTAGAAAAAAAATTAAATTTGCAGTGGCAAATCCTTTATTAATTGCAGCCATTTTGATTATTGGTGTGTTATTGCTATTGGATATCCCCTACGAAGAGTACAAAGAAGGAGCAAAATATATCAACTTTTTCCTGACGCCTGCAACGGTAAGTCTGGCAATTCCGTTGTATCGCAGATTGTCGGTATTAAAGAAATATCCGTTGGCGATTTTGGGAGGAATTACAGCAGGCGTACTGACAGCCATGGTATCTATCTGGTTGTTATCGCTGGTATTCGGCCTGAATCATGAACAATACGTAACCCTGTTGCCCAAGTCCATTACCACCGCTATCGGTATGGGAATATCGGAAAAAATGGGTGGTATTGTGAGCCTTACGGTAGTGGCAATCAGTATTTCCGGAATCAGTGGCAATATCATGTGTGAAGCAGTACTTAAGCTTTTTAAAATCAAGCATCCCATTGCAAAAGGTTTGGCAATCGGTACCGCCTCTCATGCAATGGGAACCGCAAAGGCAATGGAAATTGGTGAATTGGAAGGTGCCATGGGTAGTCTGGCGATTGTAGTGGCAGGAATAATGACAGTGGTGTCAGTGTCTGTTTTTGCGAATTTTATCTAATTATTTTTTCCAAGGACGTTCTTTGCCCAGCCAGCCGTTCTTCTCCCAGTATTCTTTTTCAACGGGAGAGGAACCCATACCTGCGGACTGCATTGCCCCCATCATTTTAAACATAAAGCGGGTTTTTAGCCCCACATGGGGCTTTTTGTTGAGGGAAAGCTTTTGGGCAAGGCGTGCGGTATCTTTCTCAATTTTCTCTTTTTTCTTTGTGTTTACCATATCCCAGTTCATTGCCTGCACGGCAACTCCATAGGATTTAATAAGGGGGATACCCCAATAGAAAAGAGCGGTTTTGATGTCTTTGATTGCAGATTTTGTACCTGTACCTGCAGCAGTAGACACCACAACCGCTTTTTTGGAAAACATACATGCACGCGGTCTGTGGGACATCCAGTAAGTAAAGGTCAAGTCGATAAATGATTTCATCGGCGCAGAAGCGTGCATACAGTAAGTCGGTGTGGTAAAGATCAGTAAGTCTGCAGCTTCTACGGCATCCATAATTACTTTTTTGTCGGCATAAAACGGACAGTTTGTATCATTTTCAATGCATTGATAACAACCAAGACAGAAATGGTTTAGCGCTTGTGGCAAAAAGAACTCAATTATTTTGTTTTCGCCATCGATTTTTTCTGCTATCATTCTTCCGATATGATAGGAGCTGCCTTTATGATTTTGACCGTGTATTAATACTATTTTCATTTGATTTCCTCCTGCCCGGGTTGATAAATTTGGCTGAATTGTCTTATGTGCCGTTCTAAAAGAGTGAATGCTTCCTGTTCCCTGTCAGGAGCGCGGTCACAAAGTGTCAGAAGCATATATATGGGAGCATAAAAGTGCAGTGCCATAATATCCGAATTGCTTGCTCTGAGTACACCGCCGGCACACAACATGTTAAACATGGTTGACTGATAGGTCAGAGGGTCGTCGGTATATTGTTTTGTGTAGAGTTCTGCCAGTTCCGGGTCACGGAACTGTTCTATGGTCAACATTTTACGGAACTTACTTGTGTAGGTATCATGGAGAAAGTAAGAAAACAGACCAAGTCCCATTTGTACCAGTTCCTCTTCGGATATCTTTGAAAAAGTGCCTGCGTCCACAGTAGCATTGGTTCCATTCATATTTAAGGCACTTGCCTGGCGGGTATAGCCCTGTTTCATTTCTTCCAGAATCGCATTGAAAATATCTTGTTTGCTTTTGTAATGCTTGTAAAGCGAAGGAGCTTTGATTCCTACAGCTTCGGCAATTTGTCCTACGTATACATTTCCGTAACCCTTTTCGGCAAACAGAGTCAGTGCTTCATCCAAAATTCGTTTCTTTGTATTCATTTCCATCTCCTTGCAAAAAATGGTAGCATAATGTTTAACCATGGATAATAAAAAAGGCTAATTCAAATTAGCCATATTATAGGCTAACTGGAATTAGCTTGTCAAGTATAAATAAAATATTATATTAAAATTCTCTTTCCGGAAAAGTGTGTTCATCACATAAAGACATTGATAAATTGAGGTTTGTTGCTTCAACAATTATCAGTTTCTATCGTTTTCTTTTTCTAACTATAGTTTCTTAAATATTGGAGTTCTATGCTCAAAAATGGTATAGTATTTGAACCCGCAATCATTTAATACATCTTCTGCTCTACTAAAATATGTAGCTATATTCTGTGGTATATGGGCATCCGAACCAATTGTAATAATTTCTCCACCCAGTTCTTTGTAACGCTTAATGATATCCTTGCAAGGATGTAAGTCATGCATTCCTCGCTTTAGACCACCAGTATTAATTTCAATTCCCTTCCCCTTTGCAATTAAAAGGTTAAGAATTTTGTCAAGAATGTC
>JAZNNL010000168.1:0-4749 GCA_045580245.1 Lachnospiraceae bacterium | reverse complement strand
GCTGTCATAACAGGATTTTTAAAAGTTACGCCTGCAATTGTTACACTTGTATTCATTAGATTTCTACCTCCCTTGCTTCAAATACCGGTCCGTCTGTACAGATTCTTGCATTGTGTACATGGGAGTGATGATCCTTTTCTTTGGTCTTTACAACGCAACCGAGACAAGCACCTACGCCACAAGCCATATGCTCTTCCAACGAAATATAGGCAGGAATATTTGCTTCCTCGGCATATTTCTTAATGGCGCGGAGCATGGGCATGGGACCGCAGGCATAAATCATATCCGCAGACAAGGCATTTTCGCGGATGGCATCCATAACATTGCCCTTGGTGCCTACGCTACCGTCTTCTGTCGCGATATATACCGTACCGTTTGCTTCCAAATCTTCTCTAAGGAAGGTCTTATCATCACGGTAACCTACGATAATCTGCTTATCCGCCTGCATATTTTTTGCCAGTTCCAACATAGGCGGAATGCCGATACCGCCACCCATTAGAAAGACTTTTTTACCGGTAGCTTCTTCCACAGGGAAACCGTTTCCTAAAGTCCCCAGTACTTCTACGGTATCTCCTTCCTTGTAGGCAGAAAATTCTGCGGTACCTTTACCTGCCACGCGGTAAACAATTCTTAATAATTCCTTCTCTTTATCTGCTTCACAGATACTGATGGGTCTGGGCAGTAAAGTGCTCTTATCCTTGGGATAGAGACAGATAAACTGTCCCGGCACTGCTCCCTTGGCCAATTCTGTGGCAATCCACATATCAAATATTCCCGGTGCAATTTCTTTTTGCGATGTTACCATCGCAGTCAGTTTCTTTTTCTGCATGTTCTTTATCCTTTCTGGTTTATCCGGCTTTTCTTCTGTTCCGCCGGCTCATTGGCTTATCCGACTTCGGCTCCTATCAGCCTTCTGCTTCGTAAACTACTTTTCCGCCACAAATCGTGTACTGCACTTCTCCCTTTAAGGTCCATCCGGTAAAAGGACAGTTCTTTGATTTAGAAGCATAATCCTGCACTGTCCATTGCTTGTTAGGATCAAACAATACGATATCCGCAGGACCATTCTCCGCAAGATACCCTGCATCCAAATGATACATATTGGCAGGATTACAGGTAAGCTTCTCAAGAAGCTCCCGCATGGTAAGATGCCCTGCATCCACCAGCTGGGTAATCCCTAAAGCCAGTGCGGTTTCCAATCCCAAAATACCGCTGGGGGCCTCTGTAATGGGCTTGTCCTTCTCTTCTTTGCTGTGAGGGGCATGGTCCGTAGCAATCAAGTCAATGGTACCGTCTTTTAATCCTTCAATGACTGCCAGACGGTCCGCTTCTTCTCTCAGGGGCGGATTCATCTTTGCCAATGTACCGTATTGTATCACCGCATCCTCTGTCAAAGTAAAATGATGGGGGGTGGCTTCCGCATGAATGTCCCCGCCGCGTTTCTTTGCCTGACGTACCAGGTCCACCGCTTCTTTGGTACTGATGTGCTGTACATCGATGCAGGCACCGGTTTCCAAAGCAATTTCCAAATCCCTGCCTACCAAATCAATCTCGGCCTGACGATTGGAACCGCCAATACCGTAGTGCGCTGCCGCTTTTCCGGCATTCACACCGTTATTTTTTATAAAAGCCGGATTCTCTTCATGGAAGCTGATTGGCACATTTAATTTCTTCACCGCTATCATCGCTTCTCTTACCAGTTCTTCGTCCAAAATCGGAACACCGTCATCGGTAAATCCTACTGCTCCTTTTTCAAAAAGCTGCTCCATGGGAACCATTTCTTTTCCCTGCATGCCCATGGTTACGGTTGCGCAGGTTTCTACATGGATACCGGTGGTTTTCCCTTTCTCTAATACATAGGACAATGTCTCTTTGTTATCTACTGCAGGCTTGGTATTTGCCATCAGTACTACCGTGGTATAACCGCCTTTGGCAGCTGCCTTGGCACCGGTTTCGATATCTTCTTTGTAAGTAAAACCGGGGTCTCTAAAGTGGGAATGTACATCCACAAGTCCGGGTGCCGCAATCAGACCTGTGGCATCTATTATCTGCAAATCTTCAGCCAAGCCGTCTTCTGCATCACAAGACAATAAATCCCTTCCGGCAACTTGTCCGCTTTCAATCTCTTCATACAGACGCTCGCCGATTTTTATGATACGGTCTTCTTTTATTAAAATATCACAATACTTTTCTGTCCCGTCAGAAGGGTTTATCAGATACGCATTCGCAATTAATAACATACTTTCTTCCTTTCATTCACCAAGTGTGTGAAATAATTGGCTTCCGCCCGGCGCAATATAACGCCGTAAAACATTATATCATATTTCACCGCATTATGCATACTACTTCTTTACCACTCATACAATATTACAAATTCAAAAAAGGATATGCTATGCAAAAATTATTTTACCCAAAAAGAAGCCGGAAACATCACCTGCTATCCCTAATGGTTTGTGCATTGTTGTCTGTTTCCCTGACCGGTTGCAGCATAAGCAGCGGCAGTTCAGCAAAACTGCGGGATTTAGAGTTTACGGTAATCAGCGAAAAAGTTTTGCCTGAGGAATTAAAAACTCTTGTAGAAGAGCGAAAAGCAGAGGAATTTAAAATGACCTACGCAGATACAGACGCGCTCTATATCTGTATGGGATATGGTAAACAGCCTACCGGCGGATACAGCATTGCAGTGGATGAATTGTATCTGGCTGAAGATGCGATTTACATAAGCACCAGCCTTTTAGGTCCTGCAACCGGCGAAACACCTGCCAAGGCGCCATCCTATCCCTATCTGGTTATCAAAACAGAGCTTTTGGATAAAACAGTCGTATTTGAATAACTTGCTTTCCTGTATGAGCTTTAGTATAATGGGGATAATCGAAACAGAAAGGATTTCCCCATGATACGACTGATACTTGTTCTTATTTTTGTTATATTGTTCCTCATATTATCCATGCCCATTATGTTTGTGGAATGGATAATCGGAAAATTTAATATGGATGTGAAGAATCGCAGTTCCCTTGCAATAGTAAACTGGGCATTCCGATGCATTACCTTTCTCTCCGGCACCAAAGTGATTGTCTTAGGTGAAGAAAATATCCCCAAAGACAAAGCTGTCCTATATGTGGGAAACCACCGCAGCTTCTTTGACATCATTTTAACTTACCCGCGCGTACCGCGCCCTACCGGCTATATTGCCAAGAAGGAAATGCAAAAAGTTCCTCTGTTAACTATCTGGATGCGTTATCTGCACTGTCTGTTCTTAGATCGCGACAATATCAAAGAAGGCATGAAAACCATCCTGGTTGCAATCGAAAAGGTTAAATCCGGTATTTCCATGTGTATCTTCCCCGAAGGTACCCGTAACAAAACGGCAGACACTTTCCTGCCTTTCCACGAAGGCAGTTTTAAAATTGCCGAAAAAGCCGGTGCTCCTATTATTCCCATGACCATCGTAAACTCAGCTGCGGTTTTGGAGGACCACTTCCCCAAAATCAAAAAAGCTACCGTAGTCATTGAATACGGTAAGCCGGTATACATTGATGAATTGCCCAAGGAGGAACGGAAAGCTGTCGGGGCCAAGGTACAGGGCATTATCGCAGAGATTTACTTTAAGAACAAAGCGGTCTACTTTCCCGAAAATGGCGAGAAATAAAATGTGACCATAAAACCAAAACAAATCCCACATTTCAAAACCTGTTTTGCAACGAACAGTTGAAATGTGGGATTTATTTGTAAAGTTTGTAATTATATTTCTCATTAGGAGAACTGAAAGTTTCTGTTGTGCTACTTAACAAAGAATGTAACTGCTCCAGCAATTAAAGCAGAAAGCAAAGGAAACATAATCAGATTACCAATCCACTTTTTGATTTTTACCTTTATCGGTATATAGGGCATCAAGTCTTCCGTACCAGGAATGAACCAAGCTTTTGTATGTCCTACCCAATATTCATCTATGAAAAGGCGGTCAAATAAATTCCCTATCATAAAGATTATTGTCATCTGCCAAAATGCACTCCAAAAGTCAGATGCCCCATTGATACAATATACCATTACAGGTACAAGAATTAACATCGGAACAAACAATCCGATTCCAGAAAGTGCATATCGATTCTTTAATTCTTTTTCTGTGATATATCCAAGCTCCACTACTCGCTTCTTTACATCCTCTTCATGAAAAACTGCACATTTTTCCGGACCATCCTTTAATACCAGAACACATACTAATAAGAGTATAAAACATACTACAATTCCCTCAATTAAAATCAACATACTTGTACCTCCTTCTAAAATCACATTTCCATTCATCAAATTCTACTTATCCTTCGTCCACACTAAATTATATCGTGTAACACCATTACTTGCCACTGTCTGATTATATAATTCACATCCGTAATGTTGATATATTTGTGCGTATTGCTCCATATCCGTATCAAACAGTAACGGCACACTTTCTTCTTCCGCATATTTCTTCGCAGCTTCTACCAAATGCCTAGCATAGCCTTTTCCCTGATATTCTTTATCGACACAAACAAATAAAATATCAATATGTGGTTTTGTAGCATATTGCTTATTAGAGTCTGCAATTTGATTAACATGTGACATGTACTTTTTCAACGTCTTATAAGGAATAACTTTTAATAGTCGAATTAACATCTTTAGCTGTGGATACAACGGTGCTTTTTTACTATGTATGAAACCAACTATACCTTTGTGATTCTCTGTTCCATAAAGCGCTTTTGATTCGTACACATA
>JAZNNL010000167.1:0-10295 GCA_045580245.1 Lachnospiraceae bacterium | reverse complement strand
TAACCTGTTAAACGCCATTTAACTTTAAAAATGGGCTTAAAACTGCCGTTTGAAGCCCGAATAATGCATATCTTATTCTTCTACAGGATATACGGAAGCCTGCTTTTTGTCTCTGCCTTTTCTTTCGAATCTCAGGATACCGTCTACCTTAGCGAACAGAGTGTCATCACCACCGATACCAACGTTTACGCCGGGATGGATCTTAGTACCACGCTGTCTGTAAAGAATGTTACCAGCTTTAACGAACTGGCCGTCAGCTCTCTTTGCTCCTAATCTCTTAGATTCGGAATCTCTACCGTTCTTGGTAGAACCAACACCTTTCTTATGAGCAAAAAATTGAAGGTTCATATTTAACATCGGTTTACACCTCCTTGAATTTAACTTGTAAATACTTCTTACCGTATTCTTTTTCAAGATTCTTAAGTCCATAAACCATGGAATCCAGTAAGAATATGGATTTGTCCTGTAAGGGATGGGTAAAATCACAATTGATAAACCCTGCACTTTCATCAGAAAAGGTTTCAAATGATTCGCCTGCCAGTTCTTCCAAAGAATTAAGTGTATTAATCACCAATATGGAAACTGCAGCACATACAATATCATTTCCCGTTTCTGCGAATCCTGCATGTCCGTTACAGGTTAGTTGTCTGTAAGCACCGTCCGGTGACTTACTGATAATTACTTTTGTCATACTCGCACTATCTCATTAACATTAAGCGTTAATCTTTTCAATCTTAACCTGAGTGTATGCTTGTCTGTGACCATTCTTTTTGTGGTAACCGGTTTTTCTCTTGTACTTGTATACAATAACCTTCTTGCCACGACCCTGTTCCATAACAGTTGCGGTAACGGTAGCTTTTGCTACGTCTTCACCAACCTTTAAAGAACCGTCGCTTACTGCGATTACCTGGTCAAAAGTAACAGTGTTTCCTGCTTCAACGTCCAGCTTTTCTACTTTGATAACGTCGCCTTCAGAAACTTTGTACTGCTTTCCACCTGTTGCAATAATTGCGTACATAAGGCACCTCCTATTGTTTAAACTCGCTAACTGTGGTGGCGTCAATTGGACGCACTTCTACCTCGTTATGCGGCATACTGGAATATCATAACATTAGGATGGTGCCTTGTCAAGCAATATTTTAATTGAATTTTAGTTTTTTTCTTGTGTTTTGATGGATACGCAGGTAATCTTAATCAGCATTTAAATTTCGTTTTTCAAAGTCTTCAATATACTGGATAATCAGATTTACAGTACCCTCTACTCCCAATATGGAGCTGTTGATACATAAATCATAACTGTCCGCCCTGCCCCACTTTTTGGACGAATAATAATTGTAATAGCTCTGGCGCTGTTTATCCTTCTTTACAATCATATCCTTTGCTTTGTTGGCGGTCAGATCGTATTTTTCCATGATACGTTTGATTTTTACGTCTTCATTACCATAGATAAATAAATGAATACAGTTTGTATAATCAGCCAGGGCATAATCTGCACAACGGCCGACAATGACACAGGGACCTTCATCCGCAATCTTTTTAATGGTATCAAACTGCGCCAAAAATACTTTGTGGCTGATAGGCATATCCACAAAAGAAGATGCGTTGTAGCCAAAGGAATAGGTATCCATAACCAGATTATATAAAAAGGAATTTGTGGGACGTTCATCATGATTCTGAATCATTTCTTCACAGAAACCACTCTCCTTTGCTGCTCTGGACAAAAGTTCCTTGTCATAGCAGGGAATTCCAAAATGTGCGGCTACTTTTTGACCGATTTCCCGTCCGGCACTGCCGAATTGTCTTCCGATTGTAATAATTGTGTTCATAAAAAACACCTGCCTTTCTGTAGAATACGAAGTGTACAATATTCTACATTGCTTTTAAATATTATACATTTTTTTGAAGAGTTTTTCCAGTGTTTTATAGGAATTCACCTATATTTTCCGTAAATACACACCATAAATTTATAAAATAGTAAGCAGGTGCGCAAAATAGGCCGGTAATGGTGCATCTGTTTCAATGTATTCATCTGTTGTAGGGTGCATAAATCCCAAAATTTTGGCGTGAAGGCTCTGCCCCTGTAATTTATAGGGCGATTTTTGGTTTGAATAGACTTCATCGCCTAAAATCGGATGTCCGATACTTGCCATATGGACACGGATCTGGTGGGTGCGTCCTGTTTCCAGCTTACATTCTACCAAAGTATATTTTTCAAAACGTGTTAAAACTTTATAATGGGTAATGGCAGATTTTCCTTTATCATTCACAGCCATTCTTTTCCGGTCCGTTACATGACGGCCAATGGGTTTATTTATCACACCTTCTTCTTCTTTTAAAACACCGTGGCAAATTGCCCAGTAGCGTCTGGTTATGGTGTGGTCTTTTAACTGTTTGGCAATGCAGGCATGTGATTTGTCATTTTTGCAGACAATTAAGGAACCGGTTGTGTCCATATCGATACGGTGGACAATGCCGGGACGCATACAACCGTTAATACCGGAAAGAGAATCTCCGCAATGATACAGTAAGGCATTGACCAAGGTGCCGCTATAATGTCCGGCGGCCGGGTGTACAACCATGCCCTTAGGTTTATTTACCACAATCACATCCTTATCTTCATAGAGAATATCCAGGGGAATGTTTTCCGGTCGAATATCCGGTTCCACTGCTTCAGGCAGGCAAAAGAAGACTTCATCATCTGCTTTCACCCGGTAGCTGCCTTTTATAGCTTTGCCGTTGACAAACACGGCGTTTTCTTTAATTAATTTTTGAATATAAGAACGTGACAAAGAATCGATAAGCATACTCATACACTTATCGATTCTCTCATCTTCCATTTCTTCTGTTATTTGGAAACGAAATTCATCCATAAAAACTCCTTTATGAATCCACATCTTCCTTTTTTGATGTCTCAGGGGCGGGATTTCCTTCTTTGATTTCCCTGTATTTCTTTTGCTTGAAATTTAAAAAGGCCAAATCTTCTTCCTTGAATACAAAAAGAAACATAATTGCCAGCAATATGACGGATACAACAATACACATGTCTGCCACATTAAAGATGGGAAAATCTATTAATATAAAGGATATAAAATCAACCACATATCCCAGGCAGAATCGGTCAATCATATTACCAATGGCCCCGCCGGTTAATAATCCGCCGAAAATATACACCAGTCTGAATTTTTTTTGTTCAGGCAGTTTCACAATAAAAAACAAAATTACAGCTAAAAATACGATACCGATAAACAGGATAAAGAAACTTTGTCCTTCCAGCATGCTCCATGCAATACCGGTATTAGAGAAAAATTGAAGTTCAAGGACACCTTTTATTAAAGAATAAGCACCTTTGCCCTGTAAATTTTGTACTGCCAGAAATTTGGTCCACTGGTCTAAAATAATTGAGAGAACGGTAATTGCCAAAAAGATTACCATCCATTTGATTTTCTTTTTATTCTTAAGCATTTGCATCCTCTTCGCTAAAATAGATTTCATTAACGGCGTCTAACATTTCCTGTTCGGTAACGGAATCGTCAATGATTGCTTTGCCGACTTTTTTTAGCAGAATAAATTTGATTTTGCCGGCTTCCATCTTCTTATCTGCTTTCGTCAGATTAACAATTTCTACAGGAGAGATATTGTCAATACTGATGGGCAGGTTAAAGGGAACAAACATATCCCGGATTTCATAATACTCTTCCATGCTTAACAAGTTGCGTTTATAGGAGATATAAGCAGCCGCAACACATCCCAAAGCGACACATTCACCATGGTATAATTTGAAATCCAGTGCCTTTTCAATGGCATGTCCGATTGTATGACCAAAATTTAATAAAGCACGATCCCCTTTTTCTGTGGGGTCCTTCTCTACAATCTGTTTCTTAATAAGGCAGCTTCTGTAAACCATTTCCAACAGGGGTTCGGGGTTGCGTTCACAAATTTCATACATATTTTCAATCAGCCATAAATAAAGGGCTTCATCTTTAATCAGACCATGTTTCATAACCTCAGCAAAACCTGAATAATACTGTCTTTCATCCAGGGTCTGCAGGGTTGAAATGTTCATGTACACAAGCTTGGGCATTTTAAAAGCCCCTACCATATTTTTGTAACTGTCAAAATCCACACCGGTTTTTCCGCCGATAGAACTGTCGGTCTGCGCAAGCAATGTGGTTGGAATCTGAATAAAATCCACACCACGTAAATAAGTGGCTGCTACATAACCTGTTAAATCGCCAACTACACCGCCACCTAAAGCAATCAGTAAATCTTTTCTGTCAAACTGTTCCTGAATTAAAAAAGTATAGACTGCTTTTACGGTATCCAGATTTTTGTTTTCTTCACCTTCCGGGAATGAAAAAAGGACAGCTTTTTTGCAGATTGCATTAAGAAGTTTCTGTATTTCTTCCCCATATAAATTTTTCACTTTGGAATCTGTAATGATACAAATACGTCTGTTTTCTGTACCTAATTTTGATATTTCTTCAGCTAAATTGTCAAAAGAGGTACGGTATAGGATTTCATAACAGGGTTTCTTTTCATATAATACCTGTATTCTGTCTGTTTCTATCATAATAATGCCTTTCCGGACAAAGTTTGGTATCCGCACTTTGCCATCTGTATTTCTATATTGTAATTACTTTATCTTTTAATCTGAAGAAAGGGCAGATATAAAATCCGCCCTTAAAAGCTGTATTAATATCCGTTGTTAATGGGTGCTTCAAAAGAACCGCCGCTGAAAATATCTTGAAAATCACCGGAAATATCTACACTGGAAGGAGTAATGATAAATATGTAGTGAGATATTTTCTGCAAGTTGCCACCGATTGCAAAACAGGAACCGGATGTGAAATCGATAATTCTCTGGGCAATATCAACATCCAGACCTTCTAAATTTAAAACTACTGTTCTGTTTGCTAGGAGGGTTTCGGTAATTTCTCTGGCTTCTTCTACAGAAGTGGGTTTGATTACACATACTTCCATACCATTGTTGCCCTGACTTCTGCGGGAGGTACTCTTTGCGATAGGCGTTACCTTGTTAACAGGTTTCTTGGCAACAGGCTTTTCTTCTGCTTCGGGCTCGGCATAGGTCTTTTTCGCTACCGGTTCCTCATCCATATAATCATCATCTAAATAATCATCATCGGTATCATATTCATCTTCATCATTTAATTTCATATAATTCAAAAACTTGTCCATTACACCCATTGTAGTATACACTCCTTATTAATTCATGTAATTTCTTTCACCAAAGATACCGGTACCGACTCTGACATAGGTAGCACCTTCTTCCACTGCTACTTCATAATCCCCGGTCATACCCATGGATAATATATCCATACTGACATTATCAATGTTTTTACTCATTATGTCAACAGATAATTGCCTTAAACTCACAAAATATTGTCTGTTTTCTTCCGGATTTTCTACATATGGTGCTATTGTCATCAGTCCTTTGACAAAAATCCCCGGCAAAGCTGCAATTTCTTTTACTAAGTCGATTGTATTTTCCACAGTGGTTCCGAATTTCGTATCTTCATTGGCAACATTTACTTCTATCAGAATATTGACGGATACATTTTTCTTAACCGCTTCTTTGCTGATTTCTTCTGCAAGACGCAGGGAATCCACACTATGAATCAGACATACTTTATCTACAATATATTTTACTTTGTTACGCTGGAGATGTCCTATCATATGAAAACGCGCATCAGGTGGCAGCTGTTCATATTTATCCAGGATTTCCTGTACTTTATTCTCCCCGAAATCCCTGCATCCGATACCATATGCTTCCCGCAACATTTCGATTGGCTTTGTCTTACTTACGGCAATCAGCCGGACATCATCCGGGTTGCGGTTAGCCCTTTGGCATGCATTTTCAATATTTTTATTAACTAAAGCAATATTTTCTTGAATCATTTTATTTTGAACCTCTTAGTCTTTCTTCACATAAACCACCTGAGTTGGCGGTCTATTCATAGATAAACTGGTCAACTTTAACGCTTGAGGCATCCTGTACGATTAAATCATATACATTTAATCCGTACTCTGTATTGGATTTTACGATGGCATATTCGTCGTTCTGATATAAGATTTCAATTTGTCTGAAATCAGCAAACCCTTTATTCATGTTATATACGCCGATTAAGGTCGCTCTTTTACTGACAGTATATACATCGTTAGAATCAGTCATATAGATGTGGTCTCCACTGTTTAAAACGCCGGCATCCACATAATATTCCCCATCTGTTATACTGTAAATATCAATTTCTACATATTCAGTTGTACGTGTACCGTCTTCTAAAATGGTTTCTAAGAGTACACCATAGGAATCCGTTTCACCACTGCGGGTTACAAAACTTTCCGGAATCAGGAAAAATTCTCTTTCCACAATGGATGTATTGGGGATTTTTAAACCGGTCTCTTCGTTTAATAATAACTCTACTTCTAAAAACCGGTCATTGACGAAACTAACCATAGAGTTGTTAAAAGTAAGTTGTGCATAGGTATTTCCATCTGCATTATTTAAAATGGTTACCGTTGCCCAGGATTCCTCCTGATTTTTCATAAAACGTACTTTTACTACCTCTTCTTCAGCCAGCTCCGCTGCTTTATTTTCATCTACGGGAATTACCACTGACCAATTTTCGTTGTTACAAATTTTATAAATGGTATCTTCCGCAGAAATCAATTCATTATTAAATAATTGTTTTTTCTCATACTCTTTCTTTTGGAATACGGATGCGGAAACATTTTCGGGAAGTAAGTTTTCATATCCGTCGGTCCAATACATGACAATTCCGGTAACCGGTGCGTAAGAAAGATTTACCATACCTTCAAATTCACCTGTATTTACACCGGAAATACTTTCAATTAATGATGCATTGGCAAGCTTTAATACACTACCCTGCAGATTAAATTTGAAATCGTAAGTTTCACCATAATTTTGGGGGTTAAAATTATGCATAAAGTGTGTCAGTTCATTTTTGAGTTCGGCTAAATCTTTATCGGATAATGTATTCACACCGTCTTCTTCATGATTGATATAATCGGAAAGACGGCCTGTTTCATCCACAGTATAAACCAAGTCCCCCACTGCAACGCGCTCTCCCTCACGGGCATAATAATTGACATATCCTGCGGCATTGGCAGTAATGAGTTGTTCATCTCTTATGATAATACCGGTATAAAGGTTTTCTGAGACTAAAGAACCTTCTCTTACTTCGTAGGGTTTAATGTGGTTGTCCTTAAAATATGCAAAAACATAGAAGCACACATAGATGAGAATGAGTACAAAAATCACCATACCGATATTGATATTCAACGGTTTTCTGTATTTTTTTATTTCAGCAGTTTTTGCCGCTTTTCTTTCAGCCATGTGACACCTCCTCTGCTTGCTTAATAGTATAAATTATTTAATGGAAATTCTTACATTATAAAGCCCCGGAAAGCATCCGAGGCTTTATCTGATATGTATATATTTTTATGTATATGTTATAAAGAAACGATAATCTTTGATTTTACGGATTCAGGAAGTTCAGCTTCATCCACAGAAACACTTAAGATAAAATCCACATTGAACTTCTCGCTAATTTTGTCCAGTTTATCAACTGCTGCGGCGATATCACAATCAGCAATAGCTGCAATCTTTAAGAAACTGTCGAAATACATCTGCTGTAAGTCGTGGTCCTGGGAAATAATACCACAAACAAAGCCGATAAATGCATCGGTATTATCAATCAGGTAATCAGAAACATCGATTAATCTTACTTTATTATTCAGTTCATACATATGTTTTGTGCTTTTGTCAAGATATACAATATTGCCATTGATATCTTTTACTTCCGTATTTACTTTGTCCAACAAATATTTTGTTTTGCCTTTACCCTTATTGCCTACAATTAATTGAACCATTGGTGTACCCTCCTAAAGTAAATTAATACAATATATGTAAAATGTGTGAAAACATTCAACAATATTATATCTATGTTTTATTATAAGTCATATCAGCATAAAAAACAACTACTATTTGCCGATTTCAGATAGTAAATCTGTCATTTCCGGATAAAGGACATCCAGGGCAGATGCCCGCAAAATAACCGATACATAAGGAGCTCCTGAAGTATCTCTTGTCATAAGAATCAGACAATGGCCGGCTGCATTTGTTGTGCCGGTTTTACCGCCCACGATTGTAATATTATCCGGTGCTTCAAAATTGCCTTTAAAGTACTGGTTTGTGGTTTTGACTTCTAAATCAACAGGCTCTCCGTCGTTGTTATAATATACAGTACTGTATGAAGTCATATGTATAATTTCGCGGAATGTTTCGTATTGAATGGCTTCGTTAAAAATCAAATACAAATCATAGGCTGTTGTATAATGATTTTCCTGTGTCAGACCGTGGGGATTTTCAAAATGTGTATTGGTTGCACCTAAAGCCTTTGCTTCCTGATTCATTAATGAAATGAAACCGTCTACACTGCCGCCGACTCCTTCTGCAACTAACATGGCAACGTCATTGGCAGAATAAATCAGCAATATATGCAAAGCCTGGGCAAGGGTCATGGTATCCCCCGGTTTTAAGCCACATAACTGCGCACCACTTTCCGTAATAATCACATTAGAAGTGGCAGTCAATACCTGATCCATGGAACCGTATTTTAATGCTACCAGAGCTGTCATGACCTTTGTCAGGCTGGCAGGATGTAACCGTTCATGGATATTGCTTGCATAAATCACTTCTGCATTATTTACATCACAAAGAAGTGCTGCGCCTGAACCGGAAGTATCTACGTCCGTTCCTTCCTTTACGTCACCGGTTGCAATACATAAATCATCTGCAAAGGGATCAGCCTGTGAAGCATTTACCGTTTGAATAATCTGAAAACTGCTTACACCATACTCCGTGTCATAGGGAAAGTCATATGCAATCTGTCCGCATCCCGACAAAAAGGGAAGAAAAAGCATTATAACAATTCCCATGCATAAAGTTCTTCTCTTATTTGTACATTTCACGCCACTCTAAATCTCCTCTGTCTAACGACTTGATTAACAGTTCTGCAGAAGCTAAATTGGTAGCCAGCGGAATATTGTGCATGTCACATAAGCGCATTACATTATTCACGTCAGGCTCGTGAGTCTTTGAGGTTAAGGGATCTCTTAAGAAAATGACCAAATCCACATCATTATGTTCAATTTGTGCACCCATCTGCTGCTCTCCGCCCAAATGACCGGCCAGATATTTGTGTATGGAGAGATTAGTAACCTCTTCAATGAGTCTGCCGGTAGTACCTGTAGCAAACAGGGAATGTTTGCTTAAAATACCGCGATAAGCAATACAAAAATTCTGCATAAGTTTCTTTTTTGCATCATGTGCAATTAAAGCTATGTTCATAATATCAACCCTCTCTTATTTTGTCCCCGTTTTTCTTACCTTGTAACCTTACATTTAATACAAAACCCATTCCCATATACAGACTCCACAAAGAAGTCAGACCATAACTGATAAACGGTAAAGGTAAACCGGTATTGGGTAAAATAAATGTTGCAACACCTAAATTCACAAAACTTTGGAATATAACCAATCCTCCCATGGCACCGGCAATGATGGTGCCTGCCAGGTCCTTGGCTTTTGTGGCAATGGAGAAACATTCCAATGCAATGAATAATAAAATGAAAACTACAACTACACTACCCTTGAAACCGAATTCTTCCCCGATAACCGCAAAGATAAAGTCTGTTTGGGGTTCCGATAAATAGTTGCCGTTAATCACGGAGCTTACCTCATTGGTTTTATAGCCTTTTCCGTCCAACATGCCGGAGCCGATGGCGGTAATGGAATTTATTTGCTGATAGGCTTCTTCGGTGGCATATTCTTCGGGATTTACAAATGCCAGAATACGGTTTAACTGATATGGTTTAATAATTTCTTTTTCTACTAATATGGAATTAGGCTGCAGGGCTAAACCTAAGAAAATAATTAACGTAGGAAGCACAACTGCCAATATCCCCAATATCACTTTGTAACTTAATCCGCCTACAAACATTATGGTACAAAATAATAATAATACAATAATACTTGTAGATAAATCAGGCTGTTTAAAAATCAATACCCATGGTATGGCAACAAGTATCACACACAACATGATGTATTTAAAGGTATTAAACTTCTCCTTATGTTTCATTATAAACTGTGCAAAGAACAGAATCAATATGATTTTTGCAGATTCCGAAGGTTGAAAACGTAAAGGTCCGATTTCCAGCCATCTTTGGGCACCACCACCGGTATCTCCGGCGGT
>JAZNNL010000166.1:0-2051 GCA_045580245.1 Lachnospiraceae bacterium | reverse complement strand
AAATTTGCAGGTGCGTTGGCTACTTACACCATAGAATCCCTGATGCATGACGGTAAGGCATTGCAGTCCGGTACCAGCCACAACTTTGGTGACGGATTTGCAAAGGCTTTCGGTATCCAGTTTGCAGACAAGGACAACACCTTAAAGCATGTACATCAGACCTCATGGGGTATGACCACCCGTATGATTGGTGCCATTATCATGGTACACGGTGATAATTCCGGTCTGGTACTGCCTCCTAAGGTAGCTCCTATCCAGTTAGCAATTATTCCTATCCAGCAGAAGAAGGAAGGTGTTCTGGATAAGGCTTATGAATTAAGTGCACGTCTGAAAAATAGTGGTATCAGAGTGAAGGTAGACGATACCGACAAGACCCCCGGCTTTAAGTTCGCAGAAGCGGAAATGCGCGGTTACCCTCTTCGTCTGGAAATCGGACCTAAGGACATTGAAGCAGGCAAGTGCGTACTTTGCAGAAGAGATACCAGAGAAAAGATGGAAGTATCTTTGGATGAAGTAGAAGCAAAGGTAGCAGAGCTTTTGGAAACCATCCACAACGATATGTTAGAAAGAGCAAGAGCACACAGGGAAGAACATACCTATGTGGCTCGTGACTTTGCAGAGTTTGAGAAACTCTTTACTGAAAAGACCGGTTTTGTAAAAGCTATGTGGTGTGAAGACAGAGCCTGTGAAGATATGATTAAAGAAAAACTCAGTGTTACCAGCAGATGTATGCCTTTTGAACAGGAACAGCTGGCAGATACCTGCGTATGTTGCGGTAAGCCTGCCAAGAAGATGGTATACTGGGGCAAAGCATACTAATTGAATAAATAAACAACGAGGGACTGTTTCAAAATAGCTATACATAAATACTGTTTTGTGACAGTCCTTTATGCAAGAAACGAAAAGGAGAGAAGGTTATGAATTATACAGAGATTCCCGTACAGGTGGAGGGTTCCCTTCCCGGTGCATCGCTGAAAGTATATATACAGGACTATTCCGCAGACATGCATATACAGGAGAGACCTATGATTTTAATTTGTCCGGGCGGAGGCTATGAGCATATTTCCGTGAGAGAGGGAGAAAGTATTGCCCTGTCTTTTATGGCGATGGGGTTGCATGCAGCAGTACTTAGATATTCCGTGGCACCGGCGAAATATCCGGTACAGATAACGGAGCTTGCCTTTGCCATGAAATATATCAGAAGTCATGCAAAAGAGTGGCATATTATAGAAGATAAGATTTTTGTGCAGGGTAGTTCCGCAGGAGGACATCTGGCTGCATCCCTTGGTGTTTTCTGGAAAGAAGAATGGTTATGGAAATGCGTGGGGGCGGAAAGTGCAGAGGAAATCAGACCCAATGGTATGATTCTTTCCTATCCGGTCATTACCTCGGGAGAATATGCCCACAGAGGCTCCTTTGATAATCTGTTAGGCAAAAGCGGTGGTGAAAAGCCAGAGAAGACCGGTGCAGAAAAAACGTGTCCCGATACAACGCAGGCAGAAGAGGTATTGCTGGAGAAACTTTCTTTAGAAAAACAGGTAACTGCAGATACGCCCCCTGCCTTTATCTGGCATACGTTCACGGATGATACGGTACCGGTGGAAAACGCCTTGTTTTTTGTAAGTGCATTAAGAAAGTATAATATTCCTACAGAATTTCACATGTATGTAAAAGGCGTGCACGGACTGGCACTGGCAACGGAGCAGACTGCCAGCGCGGGTGGCAGTCATATGCAGCCGGAGTGTGCCTCATGGACAGAACTGGCACATACGTGGCTTAAAACTCTTTAAGAAAAATGACTTCCGGCGACGGAAACGGAGTACAGCGTTAAAAGAAACTGTAGTTTCTAAACAATTTCATGTATAAAACTGCCATTTTAGGATAAGGGACTAGATATTTCCTGGGGATTTTTTTATAATAAAGGTAGTGTGCAGTAATGCAAAGGGGAACAACTCATAATACTATATCACGGAGGACGAAACTATGATATTCGGAAACGGTTGTTGGTTACAAAAAGAAGGTTGTGGATGTCACAGCCCTCAGGAAGTGTA
>JAZNNL010000165.1:0-2038 GCA_045580245.1 Lachnospiraceae bacterium | reverse complement strand
GATAAGGGGCAGATAAAAATTGAGACCTCTGGATATGCACATGGAAACCATAAGGCAACTACCCGTAAAAATCTTGCCAAACACCGCAGCGTACATCACCTCCGTAATCCCCTGTGACCCCGGAAGCGGCAACATGTCTACAGAAATGTACACCACTGCCTGTAGTGCCATAATTACAAAAGCATTTGTACCGGATAAGCCCAATCCCCTGTATACAAAATATGTCAGTCCAAAAACGGCACATCTTTGCAAAATGGTTATCAGCATAAGAAACAAGAGACCTTTTACGTGGGTCTTTAAAAACTGTACCGCATTATGATACTGCGCAATCATAGTATGAATTTGTGCTTGTCTGGTTTCAGAAGATTGTAACAGATGCATCTTTACCAGTCGGGCTTCTGCCCTGCACAAGAACTTTTCCATGCCCGGTCCGTTTAACATCACTGCTAACAATGCTACCACCAGTGCAGCATTCAAAAATAGCCCCAGAAAATAAATGGGCAGATAATCTCCTAAATGGGTTCTAAGCCCTGTCCACCAGAATATACAAATCCCTATCCCCATTAACACTAAAACCAGCTTATAAAATACCGCTGCACTTAACAACACTACGGTACTATGTCCGATTTTGTATCCGTCTTTGCTCATATGGTACAACTGCATGGGCTGCCCGCCTGTTGCCGAAGGCGTAATACCCGAGTAAAAGAATCCGATAAATGCATACTTTAAACTGCCCCAAAAGGATACTTTTTCCTCCAAGGCACGTAACATATACCAAATCAGTATTCCTTCCGCCGATACAAAGAACAGGGCCGTTGCCACTGCCAGGCACAGGTATCCCTTATGCATATTGCGGACTGCCTCAAACAACTCGTCAATATCCTGATTTTTAAATATTACATAAAAAGTAAGTGCCGCCAGTCCTAAGAACAGAACGGCACTTAACCATTTCTTACTTTTCATACCTGCATACTACCTGATTTAAAAGCAGTCAGCTTTTTCTACAACGGATTTGCTTTCATGTACTGTAACAGCTCATCTACGGTGGTAAATGCCATACCGGTTACGGTATCCGCACAACCATAGTAAATGGTAATTCTGCCGGTTGCGGCATCGGTTAAGGTTGCACAGGGGAATACTACATTGGGCACATCCCCTACACATTCATAATATTCATAAGGTGCCATAATATAGTCCTTGCTGCGGCCCAGCACCTTCCAAGGCTCATTGATGTCCAAAAGTGCCACACCCATACGATATACGAAACCGTTGCAGGTAGTGATAACACCGTGGTAAATCAAAAGCCATCCTTCGTCTGTTTCAATAGGCACCGGTCCGGGACCGATTTTGGTGGACTGCCATGCGGACTCGTCCCCTTTTACGGTACTCATCACATGTCTGTGGTGACCCCAGAATTCCAAATCAGGACTCTGGCTGATAAAGATATCCCCAAAAGGAGTATGACCCGTATCAGAGGGTCTGGAGAGCATCATATAACGTCCGCCGATTTTTCTGGGGAACAGTACACCGTTTCTGTTGTAAGGTAAAAATGCATTTTCTATCTGGGTAAAGGTCTTAAAGTCAAAGGTATAGGCAATACCGATGGTAGGACCGTGGTAGCCGTTACACCATGTAATATAGTAACGGTCCTCAATAAAGCACACACGGGGGTCATAACGGTATTCCCTTACCGTCACTTCCGGGTCGCCTTCAAAGGTAATGGGCTCATCATTGATTTCCCAGTGAATACCGTCCTTGGAAAAGCCTGCAAAAATGTCCATGCTGACGGAACGGCTGTCACAACGGAATACGCCCGCAAATCCGTCTCCAAAAGGGACTACCGCACTGTTAAACACACTGTTGGAGCGACTGATAGCATCCCTGCCGATAATGGGGTTTTCCTTGTAACGCCATACAGGCATACGGTACCCTGCTTCTTTTTCCTGCCAGGGAATATTAGGTAAATTGTTTCCGATAATCTTACTCATAGGTAACCTCCCGATTTGTAATATTGCTTGTTGACTACTATAAGCATATC
>JAZNNL010000164.1:0-5202 GCA_045580245.1 Lachnospiraceae bacterium | reverse complement strand
GAATCCCGTACTGTTTCTGTAATTTCATCAGTTCTGCACAGAAAGGCACTACATATCCGTAAATATCAGCTCTGGTGATATCTTCCAAATGACATCTGGGGCTGATACCCTCTTCCAGACAGTCTCGGATTACGCTTAAATAGTGTTCCATAGCCTGTCTTCTGGTCATCTTTAATTTCAGGAAAATATGGTAGTCAGAACAGCTTACCAGAATACCGGTTTCTTTCATGCCAATTTCTTTTACCAGTTTAAAGTCCTCTTTGCTTGCGCGGATCCAGCTGGTAATTTCCGGGAACTGATATCCTCTTTCCATACATTTGTATACGGCATCCCTGTCTTTTTTACTGTATAGGAAAAACTCGGATGCACGAATCATACCGTTAGGACCACCTAATTTATGGAAATAGTCATAGATAGTTACAATCTGCTCTGTTGTATAAGGCGCCCTGGACTGCTGACCGTCTCTGAAGGTAGTATCCGTAATCCAGATTTCTTTTGGCATATTGTGAGGCACAATTCTATCATTAAAAGGGATTTTCGGAACCTCAGAATATGGAAACATATTTCGGAAAACATTGGGTTTAGACACATCGTCTAAAATGTACATATGCTCCTCTATTTCCAATAAGTTGTTCCTGGAATTCATATTAATCGGTCTGTTCTGAAAAGTATCATTTTCTCTCATCTTTTCTCTCCTTTAGTCACTTTTCAAAAAATATTAATGCTATTGAAAAGCTAATGGTTTCTGTCTATGTAGACCTTTTTTACCACAAATTAACACCTCGTATAATTGTATACAATCATACGAGGTATGTCAATAGTTTTACAAAATTATTCCAGTAACCGCTTTATATTTACCATTCCCCAGCCTTGTTGATACCATGGTTCATATAAATCTGTTGCTGAGTATAGTAGTTTCCTCTTTGCAGCTTCATTTGCATATTTCCTGTTTGTTTCCAACAGCAATGCCAAGGCTCCTGATACGATGGGAGTCGCCATGGATGTGCCGCTTTTGGCACGGTAAGCATGCAGGTATCCTTTTGGGGTCTTCTTAAATCCTGCGTTACAGGAAATAATTTGGGTACCCGGCGCCACAATATCAGGTTTTCTGACAGAAGAATATCTGTCACCCTTAGCAGAATAAAATGCACATCTGTCTTCTCTGTCCTTAAAATACTCTCCGTCATGGCACCCTACCGTAATTAAATAAGGACTTTTCCCTATATCTGATAAAGAATTTATGGCAGGTCCGTTATTTCCTGCCGCACATACCACAAGCATCCCGCAGTGCCAAATCTGTTCCAGTTTATTGCGCAATCTCTTTTCTTTCTCCGGATTCATCATTGTTCCAACCCCAACGGATATATTTACGATACGGATATCATAATCCATGTAATTGGCAAGAATCCAGTCCAGCGCAATTATCATAGTATCCAGATTTCCATCACCGTTTTTATCCAGTACTTTTAATACCAAAAGTTTAGTATTGGGTGCTATGCCCTGATATTTCCCCAAAGACGCCAATCCACTACCTGCCAGTATCCCGCAAACATGTGTACCATGTCCATTGTCATCATAGGCAAGATGATTATCATTTACAAAGTCCCGAAATAGAATGATATTTTCTTGCAGATCCGGATGAGATGCCATTCCGGTATCCAATACTGCAACAACGATACCTTTATGGTGATTCGCTGTCTCACCGGGAAATGAATTCATCCGGAAATTAAGGTCTAAATACGGTGCACAACCAATTTGTTCTCTGACCCTATGCATAAAAAAAGTCTCCCGGCTTTTTTTTATCATATGCCGAAAGACTTTAATTGTTATTTCAGAGTGCTCTCTCAAATGCCCTAACTATTTTCTTTTCACTCTTTTTCTTTTTACAAACAAGGTTGCAATCCCCAGACTGGCAAGACCTAATGCCCAAAAATACTTGGGATGAATGTCTCTGATTCCGGTGTCGGGAGAAGCATCCATTCTGCCGTCAGGCACATTGCCTGCACTGCAAAATACCACAGGACCGGGTATATTTGTAGCAAATGTTATGGTATTTCCCTCACGGGAATAAGAAAGATTAGTAATCTGACCATTTCTGTCTAATGTGAGAATTCGCAAATTGTTATTTAACAAAGTACTCTTCTCATCCGGTAAGGTAACGGTAACACGTAGTGCCTGATTACCGGTTCTTGTTATGTTAACACCACTGGATAAGTCTGTTAATGACACATTAAGAAACATGGCATTATCCGGCAGACTGTTTCGATATACAGCTTCATATGCGGCATTCATCGCAGTACGTACATTTGAGGCATCGGATACTCTTACTTCATATGCCCCAATATTGCCTTCTAAACTTGCTGTAACCGCAGTCTGGCTCAATATATGGCTTTCATTTACTACCATCAATGTACCGGTATCATATTCCTGCCTGTTTCCGTAGAGAGAAACCGATTCCTTCCCTTCTACTTTATAACGTTCACCATCAATCATAATATACTCCGGAATATACAGATCTTTAAATTCTTCCTGTGAGTATGTTGTTGCAATACATGCCACGGTTTTTGGTTCTAAAGTGCTGACATAGGCTACGATACCTTCAAATCCGCTACCGTTTACATCAAGAACTGTGCCCGCCAAATCTTTCGCTTTCACTTTTTTGTCTACAATAACAAAAAATGTATCTCCCAATGAAGCTATGCGTGATTCATCATTGGAAAGTCTCTCTGCCGTTAACTCGTTAGATATTTCAGGTAGTGTATCACCATCAAACACAACTACTTTTGAGGAATCACTAACAGATGTTTCACTAAAATCAAAGACGCCCAATCCCAGATACTCCACGCTACCGCTTACATGGGCACTTTGCAATTCACAGCCATAAAATGCTCTGTCTTTTATCACTTTCACATTTTCACAACCTGTTACGGTTTTTAAATTAAGGCAACCACAGAATGCATCTTCCCCGATTTCGATGACGGAGTCCGGTATATGTACTGTATATATGGTTCGATTTCCAGCAAAGACTTCCGGTGCTATGCGTTTAACGGTATCCGGCAATTCAATATATCCACCGTTTCCTCTGTAGGCAAGCAGAATGCCGTCACCTACTATCAGGAAATCATCTTCACCCTCTCCATTCATCCAGCTTTCTATCCAAAGCGTTTCCGAAAAAGCTTTGGGTGCTATATAGGTGACACTTGACGGGATTTTAACCACGCGCAGGTAATCACAATGATAAAATGCACCATATCCTATGGTTTCAACACCATTAGGAATACTCACTTCTTCCAGATTACTTCTTGCAAAAGTAAATTCACCAATCTCTGTCACATCAGAAGGAATAGTATATTCCTCCAAATCTTTATTCTTATAAAAGGCCTGGTCCGCTAAAACCTTACCATCGGTTGCTTCAAAAACTTTATATTTGGGAATTTCCCAGCTTTTTATACCATTATCATCCACAGAAGCCTGTTGGTCAGAACCGGAAACATCCTGCCCATATACCATTTCATCCATATCTTCTATAAAGATAACCGCAGAATTGGCTACTACATATGTCCTTCCGATTTCTGTACCGTTATTTATTTGAGTATCTGCTTCCGTTTTCTCTTCCGGTAGAGGTGTAACATCCGGAATTTCCATATTTCCTGTATCTTCATATTCAAACCGGTTATTCTGTAGCCATGCCTCATAAAATGTATCTGCAGCACTACCATCCTCTGTATTTATAACCAAACGATAGCATCCGTCAAATGCAGAACCATGAATCGCAGACACCGTATAAGGTATATTCACATTGACCAGATTTACACAATCCGCAAAAGATTTTACACCGATTGATTTTACAGAATAAGGAATGGAAATCCCCGTTAAAGATTTACAGTTTGTAAAGGCATAATCCGGAATTTCTTCCAAATGACTGCTTAAACTGATGGTTTTTACATTGGAACAGTTCCAAAAGGCATATTCCGCAATATCCGTTACGGAAGAAGGCATGGAATAGGTATCTTTTTCCCTGTAAGGAAGCATCAGATACAAAACCGTTTTATCTTTCTTATAGAGACAATCGTCCTCTAAAATCAGACTGGTATTATCTTTTGCAAGTTCCATTTTTTCCAAAGAATCGCAGCCTGCAAAAGCACCGATGCCTATGCCGGAAAGCCCGGTGCCCAATGTCACTTTCTTTATTGCAGAACAATTACTGAAAGCACCATTCCCCAGCTCCGTCACCGTATCCGGAATTTTAACTTCCTTTAAGCCGGTACAGTCTGCAAAAGCCCTGTAACCGATACTTTCCAGTTTATTTCCTTTAAACACAAGGGTTTCCATCTGTGTATTTCCTGCAAAAGCTTCCGCAGCTATCTCCGTTACGGAAGCAGGAACAGACACGGTTTGCGCCGTGCCTGTATATTTTACAAGTATAGACCCATTCATCTGAAAATCAGAATCCTGTGATTCGGTTGGCTTCGTATCCGCCACTACCTGCTTAGCAGGAATCTGTGTGACTGCCATTGCAAGCGCAAGCAATAACGCACAGATGGAAAATCGAAGTGCTTTCCTCATATACTTCTACCCTCTTATTGTTAAAAAGTAACCATTATGCTTTTACTTTCAACTCTATCGGATTACCTGTTTTATCTTTCTTAATAAAGAGTACAACTGCCACACATGCAAGTGCTATTGCAACAAACCACTTAGGATGAATATCCCCGGTCTTAGGAGACTCATCTGTGATACCTACAGACTGTAAATGGTCTGTGTTCACATAAATCACATAGGGCGAAAAATGTTCAGCCGTAAATGTAATACAGGGCACTCCGTCGATGGTGGTAAATTTAGGAGACAAAATATCCAGTTTGTCATTTACCACTGCTGCAATTTTATTATTACCGGCATAATCAATCAGGGAATCCGGTAAAGGTAACGTAATATTTATGGACAAGCCGGAGGTATCTCTAATCTGAGTCTTACCGGTGGAATCATATAAAGTAATATCCATCGGGAAATACTTAATATTTTCAAGACTTCCGTACTCTTCCATCAATGCACGCATAATTGCTTCTGTTGCATCAGGATCTTCCTCAATCTTTAATACAAAATTATCAGAAGAACCTTTAATGGTTACAGAAACAACACCCGTATTGGATAAACCGTTTTTATCAATAACAACCGTTGTTCCGTATTTGTGTTCATTGCCGG
>JAZNNL010000163.1:0-31373 GCA_045580245.1 Lachnospiraceae bacterium | reverse complement strand
CTTATGGAAGAAACTGACAAGATTATGAAGGCACAGTTGGCCAGAGGCGCTGACTTTGAAAGCGGTAATATATTTAAAAAAGCAAAAGCCATGGTGCCCCTTCTGGTGCCGTTGTTTATATCTGCTTTCCGCCGTGCCAATGATTTGGCAATGGCAATGGAAGCCCGATGTTACAGAGGCGGTAACGGTCGCACCAAGATGAAACCGCTGGTCTATAAAAAAAGAGACGCCATCGCCTATTTGGTGCTTTTCACTTATCTGGTAGGCAGTATAGCAGCAGATAAATTACTTTGGTAATATATGATGTATGATAACAACCCGAGCGACGTTAGCGACAGCGTGGAGCCGGGTGTTAACATACATCATATATGGAGAAAGAAAAATAATGAAACGATTCAAACTTACGGTAGCGTATGACGGAACCGCATATTCCGGATTCCAGGTACAGAAAAGCTGCCCCACCATAGAAGGAGAACTGAATAAGAGCCTTACGGCACTGCTTGGGGAAGAGATTCATGTAATCGGTGCCAGCAGAACGGACGCAGGTGTCCATGCCCTTTGTAATGTGGCGGTGTTTGATTCGGAGACCACCATTCCGGCGGAAAAACTTGCCTATGCACTAAATCAAAGGCTGCCGGAGGATATCCGGATTCAGAAGTCCGAAGAAGTTGCAGACGATTTTCATCCCAGACACTGTGATAGCGTCAAGACCTATGAGTACCGGATTACGGTAGGAGAGTTTCCGATACCTACCAAGCGTTTGTATTCCCACTTTACCTATCATAAGCTGGATGTAGGGAAAATGCAGGAAGCGGCGAAGTATCTCATTGGAGAACACGACTTTAACAGTTTCTGTGCTACAGCTGCGGTGGTGGAGACTACGGTTCGTACCGTTTATGATGTTACGGTAGAGACACAGGGAGACGATATAGTAATCCGTGTCAGTGGCAATGGATTTTTATACAATATGGTACGTATCATTGCAGGAACCCTTATGGAAGTTGGGAAAGGCAGATGGGAGCCTTTCTATGTAAAAGAAATACTGGAAGCAAAGGACCGCAGAGTGGCAGGGCCAACCGCACCGGCATGCGGTCTGATGTTAGTCAAATATGAATTCTTTTCCGAACTGAATCAAATTCCTTTGCGGATTATGTAGTTCGCAGGATGGATGGTTAAAACCCTTTGCAAAATACTGGAAAAATGTGAAATTCCGGGGTTGACATACCCGATTTCATATAATATAATATATCACTGTGGCGACGTTTCAAAATGTAGCACCAAAGCCCCGGTTCTACAGGGAGAACGCGCAGTAAAAGTAGCTGTTTTGAAGGATTTTATGCGGTGGCCGGACATCTGCCGGGTAAGATTTCTAAGAAGCAAATGAATATTCGCAAACAGATTGTGTAATCTGTTATGGATTTACTATGTATGGAGGAATCATCATGAAAACATTTATGGCAAGTCCTGCTACCATCGACAGAAAATGGTATGTAGTAGACGCTACAGATATGACCTTAGGCCGTCTGGCTTCTGAGGTTGCTAAAGTTTTAAGAGGCAAGAACAAGCCTATCTTCACCCCTCACATCGATACCGGTGACAACGTAATCGTTATCAACGCAGAAAAGATTAAAGTAACCGGTAAGAAAATGGATCAGAAGATTTACTACAGACACTCTGATTACGTTGGTGGTATGAAAGAAACTACTTTAAAGGAAATGTTAGCAAAGAAGCCTGAGCAGGTTATCGAACTTGCAGTAAAAGGCATGCTTCCTAAGGGACCTTTAGGCAGACAGATGTACACCAAACTGCACGTATACGCAGGACCTGAGCACAAACATGCAGCTCAGAAGCCTGAAGTATTAACATTCTAATAGGTCTGAGAGGAGGAAATAAAAATGGCTAAAGCAGCAAGATACTACGGAACAGGTAGAAGAAAAAAATCCATCGCAAGAGTATACTTAATGCCGGGTACCGGTAAAATTACCATAAATAAGAGAGACATCGACGAATATTTCGGACTGGAAACCTTAAAGGTTATCGTTCGTCAGCCTTTAGCAGCTACCGAAAACGTTGAGAAGTTCGACGTTTTAGTAAACGTACACGGTGGTGGTACTACAGGTCAGGCTGGTGCAATCCGTCACGGTATTGCAAGAGCACTTTGCCAGGCAGACGCAGACTTCAGACCCGTTCTGAAGAAAGAAGGATTCTTAACTCGTGATCCTCGTATGAAAGAACGTAAGAAATACGGTCTCAAGGCAGCTCGTAGAGCACCTCAGTTCTCAAAGAGATAATAAGAAGAAAATTGATTTTTTTGAAGAATGCCGAAAAAGCCCCAAATTTTGGGGCTTTTTCTTATGTCTTGAAATTTAAAAAATGCGGTTTTAGTATCACATTTAACCGTATTGGAATACAAGGATAAAAAACTACAGGAAGAAATAGAAAACCATAATAAGCAGATAGCAGGGCAGGATTTGGAAATCCAACAAAAGCAAAATGCTTTGCATGAATTGGAAAGACAGATAAGCACCAAAGAGAAGAAAATAGAAGAATAGGAACAGAAATTATATGTAAATGCACAAGGCGAAGATTTTAGAGATATGCGTCCAGTGTTTACAGATGAAAGATAAAAATAAGCAACCCCGAGGGGCTGCTTATTTTGTATTGTTTAGTTATCGACTATTTGCATCCCAAAATGCATTGCAACTTGCTGAATTATACTTAGAAGCCACAAAAACTGAACGACCATCTGATAAATAAAAACCACCAACACCCCACCAATTTCCAGGGTATCTTTCTTCAAGTATTGCTTTTACATTATTCATAGAGCCTTCGTCAGTATAAACCTTGCCATCTGCAGAAGGACTTACAACAAGAAAGAAATATTCGCCCATATCATGCCATACATCTTCTGGGTAATCAGCGGCACGGGGAACATTGCTGGTAACTGGTGCAGTTTCTTGTGCAGGTGGTGCCTGCTGAACTTCCACCTTTTCAGTACTTAAATACTTATTTGATACAAATGCGTTTTGTCCGTTGTAATCAAACATATACCAACCTGTTTCATTACATTGTCCGATTACGGTAACTTCCTGATTGGTGGAAAGACTTCCAACTTTTTCACCATCTGTGCTTGGTAAATTACGAACATTAACTGTTTGGGTTGCATACATTGTAGCGGTCATATCCGTATATGTATATACTATCTGCGGTTTTGGGGTTGGTTCTGCTGTTGGTTCCGGAGTTGGTTCTGCTGTTGGTTCCGGAGTAGGTTCTGCTGTCGGTTCCGGAGTGGGTTCTGTTGTTGGTTCCGGAGTAGGTGCTTCTGTTGCTTCCGGTGTAACTTCTTCTGTATCTTTTGGTGTTGTTTCTTCAGATACTTTTTCGGTTTCTTCTGTGATAGTTTCTGACTGATTAGGTGTTCCTTGGGGGCTTCCACAACCGATTAAAAGGACGGATGATAATGATAATATGGTTAAAAGGGTTAATAATCTTTTGTGCATAACTATCCTCCTACAATATTGATTTATAGGTATATTATATCATGCACCAATAGAAGCGTAAATAGAATACACGCAAAAAGTACGTATAAAATTAATGTATATAATTGGATGCTATTTGCAAATATAATGATACATAGAATAAGTGCAAAAAGGTGTGTTGTTATGGCTGTTGAAAAATTTCAAATTAAAAAGCAAGAATATTCAAATAGAACATTGCGCTTTCCGGTTGAACTACTGGAAGAATTGAATTTGATTGCCACAAGTAAAAATATATCGTTAAATCAACTTGTGATAAAATGCTGTGAATATGCAATGAAAAGTATTGATGATGAAGAAACCGGGGAATAACCCGGTTTTTTATTGCTATTTTATTGTTTTTGTCCATGATATGGTGAAAAGAATAAATATAGTGATATAAAAAACCTGCATTTTGATATAAAATATATTATAATAAGCATATATTTCCACCGGAAGGAGACCACCATGTTACTATCAAAAGACTACCCCTATTTATACGAAACCCATTTACACACCAGCCAAAGCAGTGCCTGTGCCGTAAGCAGCGGTTATGATGTGGCGAAAGCAGCCCATGAAGCCGGTTATGCGGGTATTATCGTAACTGACCACAACTGGGGCGGGAATACGGCTGTAAGCAGGTCCCTTCCCTGGGAAGAGTGGGTGTTAGAGTTTGAAAAAGGGTATCTGGATGCAAAACGATACGGGGATGCTCATGATTTTGATGTGTTCTTCGGATATGAAGCCGGATATCACGGTACAGAGTTTTTAATCTATGGAGTAGATGCAGCATGGATGATAGCACATCCGGAAATCCGTACCGCCTCCATAGAAGAACAATACAAACTAATTCACGAAGCAGGTGGTATGGTTATTCATGCACATCCCTACCGGGAAGAGTCCTATATTTCGGAAATCAGATTGTTCCCGGAGTATGTGGATGGGGTGGAAGGTATCAACGCCGCCCATTCCAATCATTTGAGTAAAAGCCATAATAATCCCAAACATGATGCGGATGCCATTGCTTATGCGAAGAAACATAACCTGCCTATGACAGCCGGTTCCGATTGCCACAGTGTACAGATATTCGGTGCAGGCGTAGCCTTTAAGCGCAGAATGCGATCCATTCAGGACTATTGTCAGGCCATTCTTTCGGGAGAAGACTATATACTCAGTAACGGTGACAGCCTGTATGATAAATACGGGGTAAAAAACGAAAATCCCTGTAGGTAAAAAAAGTATAATCTCATACTTGACAAACTCATGAAAAAAGAGTATCCTAACAATTAGTTTAGTGGTTTAAAGTGCAAAACTTTAAATTGTTAAACTTTAAAGCAATAAAGTGAACGACGTATATAGAGGAGGAACCAATCATGAGTCGTACAAGACAGGGATCTTTAGTATCCTTTCGCCCGGACATCAAAGTAATGGACTGTACCTTAAGAGACGGAGGTCTGGTTAACAATTTTGCATTTTCAGATGAGTTTGTAAGAGATTTATATCTGGCTAACATCAAAGCCGGAGTTGATTATATGGAATTTGGTTATAAAGCCTCCACAGAAATTTTTGACCCTGCTAATTTCGGAAAGTGGAAATTCTGTAAAGAAAAAGATATCCGCGATATTGTAGGGGATAACAAAACCGATATGAAAATTGCGGTGATGGCAGATGTAGGCAGAACCGATTTTAAGAAAGATATCGTGAATAAAAAGGACAGTGTTATCGATATGATTCGTGTGGCTACCTATATTCACACCATTCCTTCCGCAATTGAAATGATTGAAGATGCGAAGAAGAAAGGATATGAGACTACCGTTAATATTATGGCAGTATCCAAAGTCAATGATGATGATTTGGATGCAGGTCTGGAACTGTTGGGACAAAGCGGTGTAGATGTGATTTATCTGGTAGACAGCTTTGGCGCATTTTATCCGGAGCAGGTGGAGAGACTTTGTGATAAATATTTAAATATCGGTGCAAAGTACAACAAAAAAATTGGTATTCACGCACACAATAACCAGCAGCTGGCATTTGCCAACACCATTGAGGCGCTTTCCATGGGAACCAGCTACTTAGATGCCACTGTAAGCGGTATGGGACGTGGGGCAGGAAACTGTTACATGGAAACGCTGTTAAGCTTCTTGCGTAACCCGAAATACAATAAAATCGCTATTATGAATTTTGTGGAAAAGCATATGGACAAATTAAGAGCAGAAGGTGCTGTTTGGGGATATGATATTCCTTACCTGCTCACCGGCGTATTAAACAGCCATCCTTCTTCCGCAATCCAGTTTATCAAAGAGAAAAGAACCGATTACGCAATGTTTTATCAGGAACTGATTGATAACGCATTATAAGATAAGAAAAGGCAGAATATTTTATATTCTGTCTTTTCTTTGTTCAACAATAGTTGTATTTTTTCGTATAAACTGGTAAAATGTAGCATGAGGGGTATTCGGAAAGTATTTTCTTAGAGAAGAGGGTGTGAACAAGAATTATGAGAGCTTATAATCATTTGTTTGTATCTTGGGAGGTTTTCGAAGAGTTTTTAGACGGTATCCAAATTGACAGTTCTAAGAAACAATTGGTACGTATGCACAGCAGCATTCATACGATGCAGGGTGCAGAAGAACTGGCTTCAAAGATTCAGAAACGTTTACCCAATGCGGTTATTATCGGGTGTAGCACGCCCGGTGTTATTTGTGAGGGCAGAATTGTAAAAGAATCCTGTTTGATTGCAGTTACGGAGTTTGAAAACTGTGAGTTACAACTGGGCATGTTTTCCTGTAAGACAGAAAACGGGGAAGATAAGTCGGGGGAAGAATTAGGGGAAGAATTTGTAGAGCGGCTGGTGCAGGACAAGCAGGGGATGGCGCTTGTGTTTATGCCGCTTAATTATTATAAAACAGCTAAATTTATTAAAGAAATCAATAAACGTTCGCCACAGCTGAAACTCTGCGGTGGTGCAGCCAGTGAAGTGGCTGTCAATTATTCTAATGCGACAGAAACAGCGTATGTGTTGGGTGGCACAAAGGTGTCTATGATGGAAATGGCAGCAGTGTTTATTTCAGGACAGACGCTTTCTGTATATGAAAATACCATTTGTGGTATTGAGCGGGTTGGGCGCAATTATGAAGTAACCCGCGTTGACGGTAATTATTTACTGGAAGTGGAAGGACAGGATGCGGCACAGTGGTACGCAGATTTGCTGGGAGAGGATGAACTTATCAGTGACCCTTCCCTGGCAGGTGTATTCCCTTTGGTTCGTCAGGTGGGAGAGCATCAGACCGCTTTTAATCTGGTATTTGAATCTTATTTGCAATTGCCGCAGCCATGGGCTTCGGAGAAGAAGCACCGAGTCAGCATGTATACGGAAATTGCTGCCGGCAGTAAATTTGCACTGGGATATTTTGAACCGCAAAAGATTGTGGGGCAGTTAACAAAAGTATATCAGGATTTGAAAGAAGAACCGGTGGAAGCATTGTTTGCCTATGACTGCCTGTCACGTATGTGGATGTTACATGACTGCGCCACATGGGAAGTGGAGCAGTTTTATACCACCAATATAAGCGGCGCTCTTCTGGCAGGCGAAATCAGCAATCTGGACGGATACAATATTTATGCCAACTCTACCTTTGTGATTGCGGGTATTTCTGAAAATAAAGATGCCAGACTTTTTCTAAAGAGACAGGCACTGGCAGATGTATCCAGATTGCAGCATACCAATATGCATATGATTAATTATTTGTTAAGAACAGGTAATAAACAGCTTAACAATGAATTGAATGAGAGACAGGAACAGATGCGTCAGGCAATGTTCTATTCGGAAGAATTGGGTATACATAACCAGAGTAAGTACTTGTATGAATATGAACAACTGGAGCTGGATAAGATAGCCATATTTACCGTTAAGAATGATAAAATTTTAAAGGTATTTATGGGACAGACCGCTTTTGTAAAAGAGTGGAAACGTATTTATAATGAATCTTTGCAGCGGTTTAGAAAGAAAGGACTGCATGCCTATAGTTATGGGGACTATTCCCTGCTATTGGCGGCAGGTGATATATTTACGGATGAGGAATTCGTGAATCGTATACGCGAAATATATGAATATATTAACAGTGAGATTTTTAAAGACTCTTCCTTTACCTACGCCTGTGCAATAGTTATGCACGAAGAGGATGCATTACAAAAAGCAGAGGAAGCCTTGCAGTATGGTGCGAGACACAAGATGTCTTTTGTTCGGTACGAAGATGTACAGGACGAAGTAATTAGTGTAAAAGAAGAAATGCATATGCTTCAGGTATTACGTGAGGCTTTGGCAGAAGGACGTGTGTCCCCTTATTTCCAGGGGATTTATGACAACCGTACCGGAGAGATTAATCTATATGAAGCACTGATGCGTATATATGATGCCCAGGGAACCTTGTATTTTCCGGGACAGTTTTTACCGGTGGCAAAGGATTATAATCTGTATGAAACCCTGTCCCAGGTTATGGTAAAAACGGTTATGACCATGTTCAAAGACAAAGATGTGAAGGTTTCCATAAACTTAAATGTACAGGATATTTATGACAGAGATTTGTTGCGGACCATATTCCATGGATTAGAAGATGCAGCCCATCCGGAAAATTTTGTGTTTGAACTGGTGGAAAGCGAAGAGGTCAGTGACTATCAGTTTATTAAACAGTTTGCAGACAGTGTGCACGCATACGGGGCAAAGGTAGCCATTGATGACTTTGGAAGCGGCTTTTCCAGCCTGATGCATATTATCCGTTTAGACCCGGATATTCTAAAACTGGACGGTGCCATTATCAAAGAAATCGGTAATGATGAAAAGTGCCGTGAATTTGTGGAATTGATTAATGAGTGGTGTAAACGCCAAAAGAAAGAAATAGTGGCAGAGTTTGTGGAAAACGGTGAAATCCAGCAGGTAATGGAAGAAATCGGTATTACCTATTCCCAGGGATATTACCATTCCAAACCCCAGAAGTGGGAAGACTTTGCAAAAGAAGGAGCTTAATATGATAGCGCTGATTGTAGCATATACCAATAATCGTGTGATTGGAAATAAGGGACAGATTCCCTGGAGAATCAAAGGAGAACAGAGAAGATTTAGGGAACTGACTACAGGGAATGTAGTCATTATGGGACGTAAATCTTATGAAGAAATCGGACGCCCTCTGCCCAACCGGTTTACGGTTGTGGTATCCAATACCGCAAAATTTGAGGCGGAGAATTGTACCACTGCATCTTCCTTGCCGGAAGCTATAAAAATAGCCAAAGAATTGCAACCGGGCAAGCATATTTACATATCCGGAGGTGCAGGGCTTTATAAAGAATCCATTGATTTGGTAGAAGCGATGTATATTACCGAAGTGGATGCGGTAATCGAGGGAGATACTTACTTCCCGGAATTTGATGAAACGCTTTTTGTTAAAACCATTGATGAAGAAGTGGACGGTGAGATTCCGTACAAATATGTAACTTATAAGAAAAAAGGATGTACTATGAGCAAAACAAAAATTTTTATTGACGGTAGCGAAGGTACTACCGGTTTACGTATTAACGAAAGATTTCAAGGCAGGGACGATATTGAACTTTTAACCATTGACCCTGCATTAAGGAAGGATGCCGAAGAAAGAAAGCGCTTAATCAATGCTTCTGACATTACGTTCCTTTGTCTGCCGGATGCGGCTGCAAGAGAAGCAGTATCCCTGATTGAAAATGACAATGTAAGAATTATTGATGCCTCTACCGCACACAGAACGGAAAGCGGCTGGGCGTACGGTTTTCCGGAGCTTTCTTCTGAATTCCGCGAAGCAATTAAGAATGGCAAACGTGTAGCGGTACCCGGTTGCTACGCTTCCGGCGTGGTATCTTTGGTATATCCCCTTGTTAAAGCAGGTATTCTTCCTGCGGATTATCCGGTTACTACATTCGGTATTTCCGGTTACAGCGGTGGCGGCAAAAATATGATTGCAGAATACGAAGCAGAAGAAAGAATTCCCGAACTGGATTCTCCCAGAGAGTATGCTTTGAGCCAGCAACATAAACACTTAAAAGAAATGAAAGCCATTACCGGACTTTCCAGAGAGCCCTTATTCTCGCCTATCGTATGCGACTACTATAGCGGTATGCTGGTATCCCTGCCTCTCTGCGGTGACCTTTTAAGTAAAAACATGACTCCTGAAGAATTGCATGCATTCTATACCGAATACTACGCAGGCGAAAAATTTGTGAAAGTAGCACCCTTCGGAGCAGAAGCAGAAACCAGAAACTTCCTTGGTGCCAATGTACGCAGTGGCTGGGACGGTATGGAAATTTTTGTAACCGGTTGTGAAGGACGCCTTTTAGTATCCTCCAGATTTGACAATCTGGGTAAAGGTGCATCCGGCGCAGCGGTGCAGTGCTTAAATATTATGTTAGGCTGCGAAGAAGATAAGGGATTACAGTTGTAAAGAGTATCGAATAAAATGTTGTAAAATTTCAATATCATATCGGTGGGAAAAAGTTTCCTTGCAGACACGCTTTCGCTCGTACCGACGTTCGCCAAGGGTCTGCGCCGGAAAGCTTTTTCCCACCGATATTACTATAGAATATTTTACAACAGCTTATTTGACAGTGTATGGGAGGAGAAAAAAGTATGGTTATTGATATTTCACAGGAAGTGTTATCAGCTGCGGTGTTTCCGGGAGACCCGAAGCCGTTCGTAGAATTGTTGCTTACAATACAGGATGGGGAAGATTGTAATTTGAGTGCCCTTTCCATGTGTGTACACAATGGAACCCATGTGGACGCACCTTTTCACTTTTTTGACGAAGGAAAGACCATCGAGCAGTTCGATGTGGAAGCCTTTGTGGGCGATTGTTTTGTAGCCCGTCACGAGGGGGATGTAAGTGCAGAAGATGCATTACATATTTTAGAACAGGCAAACGCTCTGGGAGCTGGGGAACGCATTTTGATTGCAGGAAAAGCAACTGTAACAGCAGATGCTGCCAAAGTATTTGCCCGGGCAAAAATCAGACTGATCGGCAATGAGAGCCAGACGGTAGGACCGGAGAATGCCCCCATGGAAGTGCACAAGATTTTACTGGGCGCAGAAGTTGTTTTGCTGGAAGGGATTGTTTTAAAAGATGTACCCACAGGAAAATATTTACTGAGCGCAGCACCACTAAACCTGGCAGGCTGTGACGGTTCACCCTGTCGGGCAGTTTTGATACGATAGGGAAAATGGGAGAAGTAGTCCGAAGAGCGGATTCTGAGAAGCATAAATAAAGTGAAAACAAAGAAGTTGACTTTAATCATTTGATTTTAGTCAATTTTTTTTGTTGACAAAACTTTATTTTTGTATTATATTGAATACGGATTCAATGAAAATAAAATCAACCAAATAAAACAAGGAGGCCAAAATGAAAAATAGAAAGACAGAAAAGGTAATTATCATTGGTGGAGGGATTGCCGGACTTTCTGCAGGAATTTATGCGCAGCTTGCAGGCTTTGAGACAGAAATTTATGAGAAAAATGCTATTCCGGGTGGAGAATGTATTGGATGGAACAGAAAAGGATACCACATTGATAACTGTATTCATTGGTTAACGGGTACGAAGAAGGGAACAGAGCTTTATGATGTTTGGAAAACAGTAGGTGCATTAGATGATGATATGGAATATGCACCAATCAATGCATTTTATACATCCACATATAAAGGACAAAAGGTAACTTTATGGAATGATTTGAAGCGTACGGAAGAGGAACTGATTGCACTATCTCCTGAAGATGAAGAAGAGATAAAGAAATTTATTGAATATGTGGAATATTCTAAGCAATGTCTGTTTCCGGCAAAGAAGCCGATGGAAATGTGGGGTATCAAAGATTATATCGACATGGGTAAGAACATGATGGATTTCCCTAAAGTCATGAAGGAATTTGGTTCTGTATCGCTTGAGGAATATAGTAAGCGATTTAAGCATCCATTGCTTCAGCATATGATGTGTGATTATCTTCCAAAATCCTATTGTACCTATTCATTCTTGGTTTCTTATGCAACTATGGCTGATGGAAATGGCAACATTCCCATGGGTGCATCTCTTCAGATGTCCTTACGCATGGAGAAAAAATATAAGGACATGGGCGGAAAAATTTGCTATAATACTGGTGTTAAGAAAATTCAAATTGAAAAGAAGAAGGCAACAGGTATTGAACTGGAGGATGGTCGTTTTATTGCCGGCGATTATGTCATTCCTACAGTAGATACACATTTATTGTTTAACAAGCTGATTTCTGAGAAATATATGCCAAAGGAGTTACGTGAGGCATATAATGCACCGAAAGCATATCCGGCAACCAGTGGATTTCAGGTTTCATTTGCAGTAGATACTTCGCCCAATGAAGGTGAGACTGTATTCATGGATATTGATCCGCTTTTTGTGGGAAACAGAAGTTTTGACAGAATGTATGTAAAGTCTTATGGATATGATTCTATTTTTGTCAAAGACGGCAGAACAGTAATCCAGACATGCATAACACAGACAGATGAAGATTATGAGTTTTGGAAGAGTTTGTCCAAGGAGGAGTACCGGACCACCAAGGAACAACTTGCGAAAGAAGTGCAGGAGCGAATCGAAAAAGCATTTCCCTTGTATGCCGGAAATATTGAGTTTTTGGATGCGTGGACACCGCTTACCTATGAAAGATACTGTAATGCATATCATGGAAGCTATATGAGTTTTGTTACAACACCGATGGGTAAACAAATCAAGATGAAGGGTACACTGAAGGGGATAAAGAATTTGTATGTTGCCGGTCAGTGGACCAATTCACCGGGTGGACTTCCTGTTGCAGTAGCCAGTGGTAAGTTTGCAATTCAGAGAATTCTTAAAAAGCAAAGAAGAAGTATCGAACTTTAGTATAATATAGAAATGGGGACAATTATGACCAGAAAAGAGCAGAAGGAAGAAAGAAGAAAAGCAATTTTAATGACAGCATTGAATCTTTTTGTTAATCGGGGATATTATGACACGAAGATTGCGGATATTGCAGCTGCGGTACCTATGAGTACCGGACTCATGTTTCATTATTTTGAATCGAAGGAAGAGCTTTTGCTTGAGTTGGTTAAGATGGGAGCCGCAGCAACGAAGTTTGCTGACAAAATGCCGGATATTCCGCCGGATGTTTATTTTACGGAATTTTTAAAAAGACTTTTTGCGTTTTCGAAAAGTGAACCTTGGGTTTTTAACATGTTTATTCTTATGGGTCAGGCAAGAAGAGTTGGTATGCCGGAGGAGGCAAGAAAGATTGCTCTTTCGGTGAATACGATAGAAGAATCAGCTAAGATGATTCAAAAAGGACAAGAAAAGGGTGTGTTTCGTCAGGGGGATAGTAAGCTTTTGTCTATGTGCTTCTGGGCAACTGTGCAGGGAATCATGGAAGAAATGGCAATGTATGAAGGTATGGAAGCACCGGATGTTGAGTGGATCATGGCAATTCTTAAACAATGAAGAAAATCCACATCGGCAGGCAAGCTTGCGCACTGCCGCGGCGTTTCTATTAAAATGAAAAGTTCCCTATAACAGAGTAATTGATACTATTAGGAGAAGACCATGAAACAAGCTGAATTTTTTTATAACAATCCCAATGCACCCAAACCAAACAAACCCAATCTGGTTGGTGCGACCATATTAATTGAATATAATGAGATGCTGTTACTGGAGCACAGAGTGGATAGCGAACGGTGGTCAATTATCGGAGGGAGCCTTAAAAACGACGAGAGCTTCCTTGCATGTGCCATCAGAGAGACAAAGGAAGAAACTTCCATCCCTTGTTTGCAGTGAAGAATCAAAAGAATTAAAATTTTTTACCAAAGAAGAGTTGAAACGTGTTAAAATAGTAGAGACGCATATTCCAATCTTGAAGGATTATTTAAACGAGTGATATGCACAAAGGGAGTGTAGAGATACTGAAAAGACCGTTACATTCCTTTTATGTAACTGAAGAACAAGGAGCCAATACACCGATGAACAAAAAAGAAATTTCAGAAATTAAAAAGCAGTTTACCCAGTCCAAATGTGCCATTACCCGCATTTGCGGATGCTACGTAGACGGTGAAAAAAATAAAAAAACGGAGTTAAAGGAAGCATTTCTTTCCCTGCCGGAAGAAGAAATGTTTAAGTATTTCAATATTTTCAGAAAGGCCCTGTCCGGTACCATCGGTAAGAATCTTTTAAATATGGAATTTCCGCTGGAAACCGAAGAGCCCGGCGGTACCCAGCATTTTTTGATGCGTTTAAAAGCAAGTGCCTTAAAGGACGACTACATATTGGAAGAATTTTATGATAAGGTCATTGAAAACTATTATTCCGTGGAAAATTATCTGATTCTTTTGATTCATGCAGTGTATGACGTACCCGGAAAAGCAGAGGATGGGGAAGAAATGTTTGATGCTTCCGACGAAGTGTACGAGCATATTTTATGTTGTATTTGTCCGGTTACCTTAAGCAAGCCCGGACTTGCTTATGACGAAGAAAGCAACAGCTTTAGAACCCGCATTTTGGACCGTGTGGTGGATATGCCGGATATCGGATTTTTGTTCCCTGCGTTTAATGACAGAAGTGCAGACATCCACAGCCTGTTGTATTATGCTTCAAAGGCAGAAGAATTACGCTTTGATTTCGTGGAACCGGTGTTGGGATGTGAAGTGCCTATGTCTGCAGGCGGACAGAAAGAGACATTCCAAATGTTGGTAGAAGAGACACTGGGGGCAGATTGTGAATACGAGGTAGTGAAAACTATTCACGAGAAGCTCAATGAAATGATTGAAGAAAAGAAGGAAGAGCCGGACCCGGTGGTACTGGATAAGGCGGAAGTGAAGCGTCTTTTTGAATACAGTGGTGTGGAAGAAGAAAAACTGACGGATTTTGATCAGATGTATCAGGCGGCAGCAGGGGAGAAGACCCAGTTTGTAGCAACCAATGTGGCAAATACCAGACAGTTTGAAATAAAGACACCGGATGTAATCATTAAGGTAAGTCCCGAAAGAACGGATTTGGTAGAGACCAGAGTGATTAACGGTAGAAAGTGCCTGGTGATTGAATTAAACGACCAGGTAGAAGTAAACGGAATCCGGGTACGTATGCCCGGTGAAGAGGAAACAGAGGAATAAATAGAGCCTCATTTATTACAATAGGCAGATGTGAAAGAATATTTGAATAAGGAGAGAAAAGATTTGCGACATAATACACTACTAAAGGAAAAAGTTTATGAATCAGTTGCATCGGTATTGCCGATTACCATTATAGTGTTGCTTCTTAGTATCACGGTAGCACCGCTTTCTCCGGGAACGCTGATGTTGTTTTTATTCGGTGCAGTATTACTGATTGTGGGAATGGGCTTTTTTACCTTAGGTGTAGATATGTCTATGATTCCTATGGGAGAAGGTATTGGTGTAGAGCTTTCCAAAGCCCGCAAAATAGGCATACCGCTCATTGTGTGTCTGGTTTTGGGAATCATGATTACCATTGCGGAGCCCGATTTGCAGGTATTGGCACAACAGGTTCCGGCGATTCCGAATCTGACTTTGATTCTGACGGTAGCGTTGGGAGTAGGTGCTTTTCTGGTAATTGCCCAGGCGCGTATTTTGTTTAAGATTCCGATATCTTACATTTTGGTATTTTTCTATACCATTGTGTTTGTTCTTACCATATTTGCACCGGCTGATTTTATACCGGTATCTTTTGACTCCGGAGGCGTTACCACCGGTCCCGTTACGGTTCCTTTTATCATGGCGCTTGGTATCGGTATGGCTTCCGTACGTAGTGACAAAAACTCCAGTAGCGATAGCTTTGGGCTTACCGCGATTTGCAGTATCGGCCCGATTCTGTCTGTGCTGATTCTGGGAATTTGTTATCAACCGCAAGATGCGGCATATACGCCGGTACAACTTGCGGAATTGGAAACTACAAGACAGGCTGCCATTGAATTTGCCAAGGCATTTCCTGCATATATGGAGGAAGTGGCAATCGCTCTGATACCCATAGCGGTGTTGTTTTTCCTGTTTCAGTTATTGTTCAGAAGATTCCATAAAAGACAATTAGTTAAGATAATATCCGGTTTTTTATATAGCTATTTGGGATTGGTGATGTTCTTAACCGGTGTAAATGTAGGATTTATGCCGGCAGGTCAGTATATCGGTTCTGCACTTGCAGGCGGCAAAGCTTCATGGATACTGATTCCCGTGGGTATGGTCATCGGTTATTTTATTGTAAAAGCAGAACCTGCAGTACAGGTTTTAACCAGACAGGTGGAAGATGTTACAAACGGTTCCATTACACACAAATCCATCGGGCATGCGCTTTCTATCGGTATTGCATTGGCGGTGGGGCTGGCAATGCTCCGTATTCTTACGGGACTGAATATTATGTGGTTTTTGATTCCGGGCTACTTAATATCCCTGATTATGACCTTTGTGGTACCGCAGATATTTACCGGTATTGCATTTGACTCCGGTGGGGTAGCCAGCGGACCTATGACCACGACGTTTTTGCTTCCGCTGGCCATGGGGGCCTGTGAAGCACTGGGAGGCAATGTCCTTACAGATGCTTTTGGCATTGTGGCGATGGTGGCGATGACTCCGCTCTTAACAATCCAGATGTTGGGGTTAGTGGACCATGTCCGCAGAAAGGTACATAAGCATAAGCTCACCATGGGCTTACAGGATGTAGAAGATACGATTTTGTATCTTGACTGATAGGAAGAAGGATATAAAGATAGGATGACAGAACCGCTACGGGCGGTAGATTGAGAGTAGATATGGCGGATAAGAAAGAAATAAAACTGATTATGACCTTTGCGGAACGTGGCAAAGGCAATGCGTTAGCCAAATATTATGCGGAACAGGGTGTAACCTGTAGCTATCAGTGTATGGGCAGAGGAACAGCCTCTTCGGATTTATTGGATGTATTGGGACTTGGAACAACGGAGAAAGATATTTTAATCAGCTATGCAGCAGAAGAAAATGCAGTACGATTGTTACAAAAGCTGGATACAGAATCCCAAGGAGAAGAATTTGGTAAGGGACTGGTATTTGATATCCCATTGACAGGGATCAACAACTTAATGGCAGCAGTATTGTTTCAGCAGCAAAGCGGAGCGGGAGGAACGGAAATGGAAAGAAAAGCAGATAATAGCCTGATTCTGATATCAGTAAATCAGGGTCATACAGATACTGTAATGGACACGGCAAGAGAGGCCGGTGCCAGAGGAGGAACCATTATCAGGGCCAGATGGGCAGGACCGGAAGAGGATGGGCAGTTTTATGGAATTTCCGTGCAGCCTGAAAAGGAAATCATTGCAATCGTGGCGTCCGGTGAACAAAGAAAAACCATTATGGAGATGGTGAATAAAAAGCATGGTTTGAAAACCGAAGCCGGGGCAGTTATCACATCCGTAGGGATTGATCATGCAGTGAGACTTGCATAATGCAGTAGAATATGTTACTATAAGCAGGTAAGCATGTAAAAAGGTTTTCTGTTATACATAGGGGATATTACTCACACATATAAAGAGACAGAAAACGGAGAAAGGAAAAAGAAAAATGGCAGACGCGGACAGTAACGCGGATACTCATACTAATACTTATATAAATGATGATTAGGATAGGTGTAGCCTGTGATAGAAATATGACAGGTTATGCCTTTTTGTGTATCCATTTTTATGTGAAAGCTAAGAAAAATAATGAAAGAAGCAAATCCCAATTGGGAGAAAGGTAGAGAGTTTTGAGTACTATAGTGTTTCAATTGTTATTCCAGGCGGTGTTAATTGGTATTAATGCCTTTTTTGCAGGGACAGAGATGGCGTTGGTTTCCCTCAGCACCACCAAATTACACAGATTGGAGGAAGAGGGCGACAAGCATGCCACAAAGCTTCTAAAGCTGGTAGAAGAGCCTTCCGCGTTTTTGTCTACCATTCAGGTTGGCATTACATTGGCAGGATATTTGGGCAGTGCGCTGGCAGCAGAAAACTTTTCCGGGTATCTGATGACGTGGATTTATGAAGATTTAAAATTTACAGCAATTCCGGAAGGGGTAATGTCTGTAATTGCTATTTTTGTAATCACATTGATTCTTGCTTATTTTACACTGGTATTTGGAGAATTGGTACCTAAGAGAATTGCAATGCAAAAATCTTATGAGATGGCAAGATTTTCTTATAAAGTGATTTCGGGTATTTCATTTGTAATGAAACCGGTTATCTGGTTTTTATCTTTTTCAACCAATCTTGTGTTAAAGGTATTACGTTTGAAAACGGAAGCAGAAGAAGAAAATGTGACTGAAGAAGAAATCCGTATGATGGTGGATATCGGAGAAGAAACCGGTAATATAGATGAGAATGAAAAAGAATGGATTCAGAATATCTTTGATTTTGATGATTTAAATGTGCGTCGTGTTATGACGCCCCGTGCAGATGTGGTTGCGATTTCTGCAGAAGCCACAAATGAAGAAATTATACAGATTATTGAAGAAAAAGGCCGTTCCCGTTATCCGGTATACGGAGCCGATTTGGATGATATTATCGGTATTTTATATGCCAGGGACTTTTTATTAACAATGGGCAAAGGGGAAGACGTAAAAATCAGGGATATTCTCCGCGGTGCGTATTTTGTTCCTGAAAATATTCATGCGGACCGGCTTTTTGCGGAGATGCAGAAAAAGAAAATACATTTTGCGGTGATTGTGGATGAATATGGTGCAACTGAAGGTATTGTAACCTTAGAGGATCTGGTGGAAGAAATTGTCGGTAATATTTATGATGAGTTCGACCCTGAGGAAGAGCCTGAAATTGTGAAGCTGGAAGACAACTTGTGGAAAGTATCCGGGAATACTACCATTGACGATTTGGCAGAAGAACTGGATATGGAACTGGTAACGGAAGAGATGGAGTATGATACGGTAGGAGGGCTGATTATCAGTCTCTTGCAGGCGATTCCGGAAGACGGAAGTAACTTCGATGTGGAAGGAATGGGCATACATATTCACGTGGAAGATATAGCGGAGCGTAGAATTGAAAAAGCATATATCAGTAAACTGCCAAAAGAAGAGGAAAGCAATAAGTGATAAATATTGGGCCGGGTCGCCTGGGCGACCCGGCCCGTAATCGTTTAGAGTATGTGATTTTATAGCGGCTTATAACCAGCCACCATCAATGGAAATAATTTGTCCTGTCATATACGCGGGAGCGTGTACTACCTGCCATGCAAGGTCAGCCACTTCTTCAGGGGTGCCTGCCCTGTCGGCAGGTATTTCTGTTTTTAAAGCATCCATATCTTCTTTTGACAGGCATGCGTTCATAACGGTATCAATTAAGCCCGGTGCCAAAGCGTTCACTTGAATATTACTGGGTGCCAGTTCTTTGGCCAGTGCCTTAGTCAGTGCATTCAGACCGCCTTTGGAAGCGGAGTATGCAGCTTCTAAAGAGGAGCCGGCACTTCCCCAGACTGAGGAAATATTTAGAATGCGTCCGCTTTTGTTGTGTACCATATCCGGAATCGCCAGTCTGGCGGTATAAAAGCAGGCATTTAAATTGGTATTCATTACTTTGTGCCAGTCATCTACGGACATTTCGGACAAAAGCCCGAAATAGGAAATACCGGCATTGTTAATTAATACATCTAAAGGCGGAAGAGCGGTAAACAGCTTTTCTACCGCCTGGGCATCACTGACATCACAGGGGATAGCGGTGCAGGGAACGTGATACTGCTCTTGTAATTTGGTTTGCAGGGCATACAGGGCTTCGGTATCCCGTGCGCAGGTAATATATGTGTGATAGCCTCCCTGTGAAAAGCGTTCGGCAATGGCAGCACCGATACCCCGGGAAGCACCGGTAATCAAAACGGTCTTCAAAATAATTTCCTCCTTGTTATAGGGATAAGTTGAGAGTTTGTCGTCGTTGTTATAAATCCATTTCACAAGTTAATATCTACTTGATAGTATAACATAGAAAGAACAAGTACAGAAATTATTTTTTCATTTAAATTTAATAGTGAGTGGCGGTTGTATTTATTGCGAAAAATTGGTACACTTTACTATATGACAGGAGGAAATGCATATGTACGATTTGATTATTATCGGTTCAGGTCCGGCGGGGCTTTCGGCTGCAGTTTACGGTATGAGAGCAGGACTGGAACTTTTGGTTATGGAAAAGAATCCTATGAGCGGCGGGCAGGTATTAAATACTTATGAGGTAGATAACTATCTGGGCCTTCCCGGTATTAACGGATTTGATATGGGAGTCAAATTCAGGGAACATGCGGACAAGCTGGGAGCAACCTTTAAAGAAGCAGAAGTAACGGGACTGGAAGACAGAGGAGCGTATAAGGTTGTACAAACCACGGAAGGAGAGTATGAAACCAAAACCGTGATTCTGGCTATGGGGGCCCATCACGCACACTTAAATGTACCGGGAGAAGAAGAACTTTCCGGTATGGGCGTGTCATATTGTGCCACCTGTGACGGTGCATTCTTTAAAAACCGTACCGTAGCGGTAGTTGGCGGTGGAGATGTGGCAGTGGAGGATGCCATTTTTCTGGCAAGAACCTGTGAGAAAGTGTATCTGATTCACAGACGGGATACGCTTAGGGCAGCAAAAGTATTACAGGACGCATTATTTGCGTTACCCAATGTAGAGGTAATCTGGAATCACACGGTGGAAGAAGTCTGTGGCGAAGATATGGTAGAAGGGCTCCGTATCCGTGAAAAAAATTCCGGGGAAGAAAAAAATATTGCGGTAGATGGAATTTTTATTGCGGTAGGAATTCATCCCGATACAGAGTTTGTCAGGGAACTGGTAGCTTGTGATGAAGCCGGATACGTTCTGGCAGGGGAAGATACCAAAACCACAATATCTGGTATTTATGCTGCGGGCGATGTACGAAAGAAGCCAATGAGGCAGATTATTACCGCAGTGGCGGATGGAGCAAACGCTGCAACAGCAGCTGCAAATTTGTTAAATTTGTAATAAATGTAACAAAGATGAAAAGCAGGAAAACGTTGATTTTTCCTGCTTTTTCCAATTAATCTGCGGTTGACAAAGGGAATTGTGTGTGATATTATTTTAAAACAGATGTAACAAATTTGTAACAAATGTTTTGGAGGATGTCACATGAATCATATTGGTGTAAAACTGGCGGCAGGAACTTTAGTCGCACTTATCACCTTTTCGGGTTTACATATAGAAACAAATGCTGCAGGAAGAGTCACTTCCGTGTTGCCTTCCGGTGGAGTTAATTTATCTTTAGCCGGAGATACTTCTTTGGAAAGTTTGCAGACCGGTTCTGCGGAAGCAACAACAGCGATTGAAAGTACTGTTACCAGTGCGGATATTGAAGAAGTGATGAATGAAGTTGCAGCCGGAGAAAAATCTGAAGAAGACATGTTTAGGAATCTGGTGATTGCACAGGTGAACGATTACGTAAATATCAGAAGCATTCCCAGTGAAGACGGAGAAATTCTTGGTAAGTTATATGATGATTCCGTAGGAACCTTTCTTGTGGAAACCAACGGATGGTATCGTATTACTTCCGGCACGGTAACCGGTTATGTAAAGGCTGAATACTGTGTAACCGGTGAGGAAGCCATTGCACTTGCAAAAGAAGTAGGTACCAGAATGGCTACGGTCAATACCATGACATTATTTGTCCGTACAGAGCCCACTACCGAATCTTCCATATTGGCCATGGTGCCTGAGGGCGAAGACTTTCTGGTAATGGAAGAAACCGACGAATGGGTAAAGATTAACGTGGAAGAAGGCGACGGATGGGTATCTAAGGAATATGTAGATATTGAAACAGAATTTGTAGAGGCGGAATCAAAAGAAGAGGAAGAAGCTCGTCTTGCCCGTGAAGCAGAAGAAAGAAGACAGGCACAGGAAGCGGCAAGAGCCAGCCAGGCAGCAACAACCACAACCTCTTCAGCGCCTACAACTACTACCGCACCCGCAACAACTACCTATACGGTTGGGGAAGGAAGTGAATTAGGTGTAGCAGTAGCGGAATATGCATTACAGTTCGTAGGTAATCCCTATGTATGGGGAGGCACCAGCCTGACAAACGGTGCAGACTGCTCCGGTTTCGTTATGAGTGTATATGCAAACTTCGGTGTCAGCCTGCCTCACAGTTCCAAAGCAGACAGAACCCAGGGATATGCAGTGGATGGTTTGGAAAATGCACAACCCGGTGACTTAATTTGTTATTCCGGTCACGTAGCACTTTATATCGGTAATGGTCAGATTGTACATGCGGCAAATTCCCGTAAAGGTATTATCGTATCCAATGCGGACTACAAAACAATTCTGGCAATCAGAAGAATTTTCTAAAAGTAAATAGAAACGAAAAGAGGCTGTTATAAATGGATAAGTTCAGATATCCGTTGTAAAAAGTTTCTTTGCAGACTCGCTCCCGCTCCATGAGAAAAGTAGAGGATGCTAAACGCAGCATCACCTCTTCGAGGTTTGATTTGTTAAGCACCGACGTTTCCCAAGGGTCTGCGCCAGAAAGCTTTTTACAACTTCTATCTAAACCCACCCATTTATAACAGTCTCTTTTTGTTGTCCGGGGAAGGTTGGAAATTGTTTCCTATTTATCTGATATTGTAAGACAATAAAAAATGGGCAGGTGTGTCAGTGCAAAATACTATCTTGTGCAAGATGTACAATGGGAGTAAAATACAAGAAGAGTTTTGACTTTTTTTTAGAAAATGTCGGGTGTCAGTTATCCACAATGAAAAGTGCCGTAAAATGGGGAAAAGGTACTTATACACGGAGTTATCCACATTGTCCACAGGTTTTTTGGTAAAAAATGAGGTTTTCCGACAGTTGTGTTATAAGAACGGATGTTTTGTGAAGAATAAATAAAAATCGCAAAAAGATGAAAAACGTCGAAAAATATCTTGACTTTTCGAATGTCAAAAACAATGAAAAAATAAACTAAATTATTGCAAAATACTACACACTTGTGTTATAATGTACATACAATAATTAACCGAAAGGGATGAGCGACATGAAATTTATTATTATCGGCAGAAACATCGAGGTAACTCCGGGACTTAAGGCAGCAGTGGAAGACAAAATCGGTAAGCTGGAGAAGTATTTCACCCCTGATACGGAAGTACATGTTACCCTGAGCGTTGAGAAGGACAGACAGAAAATCGAAGTGACGATACCTGTGAAAGGAAGTATCATCCGTTCTGAGCAAGTCAGCAGCGACATGTATGTTTCTATTGACTTAGTTGAAGAAATCATTGAAAGACAGTTGAAAAAATATAAGACCAAACTGGTAGACAAGCAACAGGCAGCATCTTCCTTCAGTAAGCAGTTTGCAGAGAACGACTACATGGATGAGGAAGAAATTAAGATTGTTCGTACCAAAAAGTTTGATATTAAGCCCATGTATGCAGAAGATGCATGTGTACAGATGGAATTATTGGGACACAATTTTTACGTATTCCACAATGCTGAAACCGGACAGGTAAACGTAGTGTACAAGAGAAAAGGTGGCACATACGGCTTAATTGAACCGGAAGAGTAAAATGAATTTGATGACACCCCGTGCTAAACTCTTTGCAGAGTTTGGAACGGGGTGTTTTTTTGTGGAAATACCGGTTTGACACATGGCTGTATGAGGGGAACAGGAGATTCAGGGAATGAAATGCAAGGAACCGTTCATATATTGTTATGAATAGTATGACGGATTAACGGAACGGATATGCAGGAGAGGCGATTCATAAAGTGGAGGTTAATGATAGCGATTGAGGCAATTTTATGTCTCACCGCATTCATAGGGATTTTATTCACAAAAGTGTCTGAAAACAGCAATGACGGCGCAGAAGGTAAGAGGCAGGAAACGGATTGGGCTAAAGAGGCTGTGAGTGAAGGATATATAAAGTGGGTGGATTTTGATGTTACGTATGAGGCACTTTGTCTGGCATATGAGTGGGATGTGAATACTTACGGCAAGGAAGTGCATATTGATTGGGTGGAACTTTTAGCGTATCTGGGAGCCTGTTACGGGGGGGATTTTGAGGCGCATGCAAAACAGTTGGAGAGAGATGTGGAAAGATATGCGAACAAGCTTATAAAAGATAATGGTACGGTAGAAGAATTAACAAAAGATATGGAATACTATGGGTATTACGAAGAAGCTTACAGGGCTGTTTTGGGCGGTCTGGTCGGGGAATATGCAATAGAGGAAACCGATGGCACAGGAAATGTAAATTGGGTAAAGGTATACGGTTTAAAGGGGTATTCACCCATTGCCAAGGGATTTCCTTATGAAGATTATGCGGATTTTGGAGCAAGCAGAAGTTACGGATATGAAAGAAAGCATTTGGGGCATGATATGATGGGAGAAATCGGCACCCCTATTACGGCGGTAGAATCCGGTTATGTGGAGGCAATCGGATGGAATCAGTACGGAGGCTGGCGAATCGGTATCAGAAGCTTTGACGGGCAGCGCTACTACTATTATGCGCATCTGCGCCAGAATTATCCCTATGCAGAGGGACTGGCAGAGGGAAGTGTTGTGACTGCCGGAGACGTGATTGGCTATATGGGACATACCGGATACAGTACGCAGGAAAATGTGAATAATATCGAAGTGGTACATCTGCATTGGGGATTACAGCTTATTTTCGATGAGTCACAAAAAGAAGGAAACGGTGAAATTTGGGTAGATGTGTATCCCTTGTCACAATTCCTTTATAAGCATCGCAGTGAGGTTGTTAAGGTAGGGGATACCCGAGAGTGGCAAAGGGTACAAAAAATAAAGGACCCTGCTGTGGAGAAATATAAAGAAATACATGGAGAACAGAAGTAGATAGAGGCCGGCAATAAATAATTATCAGCCGGCCCCACTTATTTTATTTTAATCGGATTCGCCCAGCCTGAAAGCCCGGCTGGCATCCAATCTGTCTTTAAATACCTTTTCACACCCTTCCGTAGTGGGGCAGTAATATCTGCGGTCTTTTAAACTCTCAGGCAGACAGGTCATTTTAGCAATTTTTTCTTCCGTATTGTGGGCATACACGTAACCTTCTCCATAGTGTAAATCTTCCATCAGAGAGGTTGGTGCATTGCGTATGGCTAATGGAACCGGTTCAGAAAGCATGGTAAGAGCATCTTTCCGGGCATCCATATAACCGGTATACAGTGCGTTGGAGCGTGGCGCCAGAGAAAGATATACCACTGCATGGGCCAGATTAACATTGCACTCGGGCATACCGTTAAAATGACAGGCCTGATAAGCGGCAACGGCAATCTGCAGGGCCTGACTGTCTGCAAGTCCGATATCCTCACTGGCAAAACGAATCAGACGTCTTGCAATAAATAAAGGGTCTTCACCTGCCTCTAACATGCGGGCGAGCCAGTAGATAGCTGCATCCGGGTCAGAGTTTCGCATGGATTTGTGCAGGGCAGAAATCAGATTATAGTGTTCTTCCCCTTTTTTGTCATATAAAAGAGCTTTCTTTCCCAGACATTGCTCTAAGGTATCTTTTGTAACGGTAATGGAGCCGTCGGGCTTTATTTCACCGTTTAGAATAGCCATTTCTAAAGTGTTTAAAGCGGTACGGGCATCACCGTTTGCAAAAACAGCAATAGAGGAAAGCATATCTTCTTCTATATGAACGGTACTGGTGCCAAAGCCTTTTTTATCCGTTAGGGCATGGGAGAGAAGGGCTGTTAAGTCTTCAGAAGTCAAGGCATTTAGTACAAATACCTTACAACGGGACAATAACGCTGCGTTAATTTCAAAGGAAGGGTTTTCCGTGGTGGCACCGATTAAGGTGATGCTTCCCTTTTCCACATAGGGAAGAAAGGCATCCTGCTGGGCTTTGTTAAAACGATGAATCTCGTCTACAAACACAAGGGTACGAATCCCGTAAGCACGGTTTTCGTCTGCCTGCTTCATAATGTCTTTGATTTCTTTAATACCGCTGGTAACGGCACTGAAATTGATAAAGCGGGATTTTGTCTTGTTGGCAATAATTTTAGCCAGAGTGGTCTTTCCTACACCTGGAGGTCCCCAGAATATCATGGATGCGATATGGTCGTTTTTTAGCATCTGATGGAGAATTTTACCGGGACCAAGCAGATGCTTCTGTCCGATATAATCTTCTAAGGTCTGCGGACGCAGCCGGTCCGCAAGGGGTGTGGAAAGGGAATAGTTAGAAGATTCATTTGAGGAATCAAAAAGAGATAACTGATCCATAAAAACTCCTCTCAAAATATTCTGCGCAAGAATTGCCCTATAAAGGTCAAACGGTTTTTTAATCTTTTTCCTGCACTGTAAGGAGCCATGGCGGAATTATTTTCACCATGTCTTCTGTAATACAGAAGGGGCTTTCTTAAAAAGTAAGATTTTTTGTAATAGTAATCATTGAGAATACCAATCCACTGGTCATGCATTTCAATTTGCGCAGGGATGGGCAGTGCTTTCTTTACCAAAGCAGAGCGGAAAGCCATGCAGCATCCGATGTAGCTGTTGCGCCAAATGTTTTTAAAGATACCGGCCTTTGCCTTGCGGAAAGCAAAGAACGAGTCCATAAAGGGCTTTTCGGGGTCTTCTGCAAATACAACTGCATCGTGTATGACTAAATTTACCTTTTCGTCAGAAAAGCATTCCATGACACAGTTTACTTTGTCGGGAAACCAGATATCGTCCTGGTCAGCCAGGAAAATATAGTCACCGGTGCAATGTGCCAGTGCGTTTTCTACGTTCTTTTTAATACCTGCCTTAGGACCGTTCAGAATGCGGACAGATACTTCGCCTTCTTCATAAGAGCGTAGTATCTGCAGGGTTTCGTCAGTGGAACCGTCGTCAGATATTACAATTTCATCCTCACAAGTCAACTGGCTGATGATGGAATCCATTTGTTCTTTCAAAAAAACAGCGCCATTATAGGTGGGCATTGCCACAGAAATACGCTTGTGTGCGGAGTGGGCAGGAACGGTTGGTGTATTGGGTGCCTGCTGTTTGCCTGTTACCATAATTTCCACCCCCATTTTTTAAAATAATAAATCATAGAACGGATATGTGCTTTGCGTAAACTTTTATCTTTGTGGGAGCCTTTTTCCCACTTATGAATCACGGAAGTGTCGGGGCAGTAGTATAAACTGCTGCATGCATTTACCCGTTTGCAAAGGTCTGCATCTTCCACGTACATAAAGAAATTCTCGTCAAAGCCCCCCAGCTCTTTAAAAAGAGCGGTTTTTATAACCAAAAAACTGCCTTGTGCAAAAGGCACTGCAAAAGGCTTGGAATAATCCATATCCTGCATGGTATGATAGGCTTTGCGCTTCTTAAAGCCTTTCTTTAAAAAGAAACGGATAAACATGTCAAATACCGTCAGTTCTCTGCGGTAGACTGCCTGCAGATTGCCGCTTTCATCCAACAGACGGGGAATCACCATGCCACAGTCCTGTTTTTTTATAAAATCCATTATTACGGAAAAACTGTCCTCCGTCAGTAGAATATCCGGATTCACAATGGCATGATATCCGGAATCTAAAAGAGGAAGCACCTGATTGTGACCGCGGCCAAAACCTAAATTGGAGCCGGTGTTTACATAGGTTACTTCCGGAAAACGTTCTGCCAGCGCAGATAAAGTATTCTCTTGGGTACTGTTGTCCACAATATAAATCTTTTTGGACATACTCAGAGCGGTATGTTCCGTAATGGAGCATACCGCCTTTGTAACATCATCTTCATTGTTGTAAGCGACAATTGCAATGGATAAATCAGTCATCATGAGCCTTTTCCTGTAATAACAACAATAATGGTCTTAAATATAATGCGGATATCCATTGCCAGTGACCAGTTGGAAATATAGTGGGTATCCAGTGCTACAATATCTTCAAAATTGCGGATGTCGTTACGTCCGCTGACCTGCCACATACCGGTAAGTCCCGGTTTGATACCCAGACGGGCTTTGTGGTGTCTTTCATAATTGGCAAATTCTTCTTCCGTGGGGGGTCTGGTACCTACCAGACTCATATCGCCTTTTAAAACGTTCCAGAATTGGGGCAATTCGTCGATGGAGAACTTACGCATAAACCTGCCGATAGGAATAATGCGGGGGTCCTTTTTCATTTTGAACATATTGCCTTCCATTTCGTTTTGCTCCATAAGGGAGGCTTTTAATGCGTCAGCATTGACTACCATGGTGCGGAATTTGTAAAACTTAAAGCGTCTGCCGTTTTTACCGATTCTTGTCTGGGAATAGAAAATCGGTCCGGGAGACTGGATTTTAATAATCGGCGCAAAGATAATAAAAGCAATACCGGTAAATAAAAGGCCTATCAGACTAAACGTAATATCCATGGCACGTTTGATAAATACCTGTCTGGTAGAAGCGATTTTCATACTGCTGGTCAGTACCAGATAACGGCCGCAATTTTCAATGATTTTGTTGGGACGAAGAGCGGAAGCCTGCACCAGATTAAAGTGCACGGTAACACCCAGCTCTAAAAGTTCGTTTGCCAGTTCTTCGTGGTTGACGTTATTGCCGGTATTGATAAAGACTTCGTCCACCACGTTGTCACGGATATAGTCCAGACAGTCTTTGGCACCGGCTACAACGGGAACTCCGTGGATTTCTTCACCGGTACGGTTTTTGTCAAGGACGATAACACCGTTTACTTCAAACTCCTTATATAAATCATGCTGGAAGTTCCAAATACAGTCGGCGGCATAGGCATCTTCCGTAATCACAAGCAGTTTGGCAAAGCGCTTGCCGTGAATCTTGCGGTATCGGATAACGCGTTTCCAGAGGCACCGGCTGAAATAGGCTGTAAATGCAGATAATCCCCAGAAAACCAGCAGTACCTGACGGGAGTAAATTTCACTTTGCTTCGTGACCCATACGTACAGGACCATCGTTAAAAAAATCATGGTACAGGAGGTGATGGTGGCTTTTAGTTCCTGTATTTTGTTTCGTCTGAGAATACCGGTGTATATCTCGAAGAAAAAGGCAATACAGAAAATGGCCAGTAACAAAACCAATGCCAGTCGGCTGTAATATTCTCCCAATACAGATGCTGCATTTGCAGATTCCTCTGATATTCTGATAAAATATGATATTAAAAAGGAAAATTCCAGGCAGAAAACATCTATTAACAAGAAATCCAGATGTTTTACCCAGCTTTTTTTCTGTTTTCTATACATAAATCCCCTCCGAAAAAGTGGATTGTAATTCTTTCTATATATTCTTAATAAAAAAGATTATAATATTATCATTTATTTTATCATCTTATTAATAAAATAGCAACTGTTTCAAAATAGTATGGAAATATTGTCTAATATGTAAATAAATTTTTTGACAATTATCTGCAATTTTGGTATAATTACGATATAAAAATTTACAATAGCATCCCAATTGTATGATAGGAATGCAGAGGGGAGATTACCATCATGAAAATGCGAAAAAAAGACAAGAAAAAAAATCAGGAAGTTGTGCAGGTACAAAATGCACAGATGTGGGACAACATTGCCCGGGAAACCAATGAATTACTGGATGCAACCAGCGTGTTGAGCGGTTTTGATGTGCAGTTAAAGCATGTAACCGGCGAATTGAAAGAATATACCGGTGTTATGCGTGATGTTAGTGAAGCCAATCTTGCAGTTGTAGAAGAAACCACGGCAAGTATGAATCAGGTAAACCAGACCGTAAAGACTGCTGCAGATACCCTTCATCAGGTTACAGATACTGCAAAACAGCTGGCAGTGCGTAATGAAGAAGGAAAAGTGTTGCTGGATGAAGTATACCAGTTAAAAGAGGATGTTATTTCAGACTCCCAGCATATGGAAGAAAGTATTGAGCAGTTATTAAAACTGACCGCAGAAATTGATAAGATTGTGGCAAATGTGCAGGGCATTGCAGCACAGACCAACCTGTTGGCATTAAACGCTTCTATCGAAGCGGCACGTGCCGGTGAACATGGTAAAGGCTTTGCGGTAGTTGCGGAAGAAGTAAGAAAGTTAGCAGATGATACCAAGTTAAATCTGGAAGATATGCGTTCCTTCGTAAATCAGGTTAAGGAAGCAGCAGCACAGAGTAATGACAGCTTACAGCGTTCCTTACAGTCCACCAATGCTATGGGCGACAAGATTGGAGCTGTTCATGCATCTATTTCCGAAAACGTGGAAATGTTACATGAAGTGGTAGGGGAAGTGGATGAAATCAATGAATCCATCCAGAATATTACCAGAGCCACCGCTGAAATCGATATGGCAATGGAACAGAACAGTACCGATGCACAGCGTTTGAGTGAAATGGCAGTTAAAGTATTGGACAGCACACATGTGAATACCGAATGTGCAGAGCAGGTTGAAAAGATAGATGAGATGTTAGCATCCGTTACCAAAGATTTATTTGCACATATCCGTGAAAGCGGCAGAAAGACCGATGCAGAAGAATTAATACTGGTCATTGAAAAAGCAAAAGAAGCACATAGCGTATGGTTGCAGAAACTGGAACACATGGTAGACAATATGGTGATTGAACCGATTCAGACCAGTGGAAGAAAATGTGCTTTCGGACATTTCTACAATGCCTTTGAAGTTACAGATCCCAAATTAACCGCGCTTTGGCAGAAAGTTGGAGAAGAGCACAAGGAATTCCATGCTCTGGGTAAGGGTGTTATCGAAGCGATTAAGCAGGGCAACTCTGACAAGGCATACAATGTTTGCAGTGAAGCGGAGCAGATGTCCCATACCTTAATGGCACAGTTGGATGAAATCAAAGCCGTAGCAGAAGAAATGGCAAAAAATGGAGAACATATTTCCTAATTAGTAGTTGTTATAGCAAAGAAAAGAATAAAATAATAAGGGAACGCGTAGCAGATGCTGCTACGCGTTTTCCGTGGTTTACAGTATTGGTAGGTTTTATGCCATATTATTGCAGATTCTATACCATACTATAATGAAAGAAACAGTAAAAGAGGGACTTTTCGTGATAAGAATTGCAATTTGTGATGATGACCGTAATATGGTAATGCAAAACGAGGAAATCGTAAAAAATACTTTGCAGGCATGCGGAATCGGGTATGAGATTGTGACTTATACCCGAAGTAGCAATTTACTTTCTGATATAGCTGAGGATCAGTTTTTTTATGACCTTATTTTGCTGGATATTGAGATGCCGGAGGTTTCCGGTATGGAACTGGCGGGTAAAATCAAGGAGTATTTACCAAATGTAAAGATAATATTTATTACATCCCATGTGGAGTATGCCATAGATGCTTATGAATTGTCGGTGTTCCGTTATGTGCCGAAAAGTAATGTAAAGGAACGTCTGGAGGCTGCGGTGGCAGATGCTTCTAAATTACTGGAACTGGAAGCCGGACAGGAATATACCATACAGACCAATAACCGTTTGGAGCGTATCCGGTATAAAGATATTTTGTATATTGTCAGAGATGGTAAAAACGCTGAAATCGTATCGAATACTTCTACATCTAAGGTACGCAAGAGTCTGCAACAGGTATACGAGGAACTGGACGCACCGGAATTTATTTTTATTGAGAGGGGATGTATTGTAAATATCATACATATTATGAAAATCCAGGATGGGATGGTGTATTTAAAGAATCAGGAGATGCTACCAATCAGCCGCTCTCATTTACAGGATGTGAAGCAACAGATAGCACAGTTTTGGGGGGCTCACATATGATGGAAGTTTGTCAGCTGATTTCGTATTTTTTTACAAACGGAATTCGTATTTTCGGAGGATTTTTTCTGGTAGCAGAAGTGCTTTTGTTAAGGAAAGAACTAAAGAAACCTGTGTTGTATTCTATCTGCCTGTCTGTAGTGAT
>JAZNNL010000162.1:0-33356 GCA_045580245.1 Lachnospiraceae bacterium | reverse complement strand
TCTTACCAGGGCATTTACGGGACAAACATCCACACATCTTAAGCACCCTTTACAATGATAATAATCCAGCCCTTGATTCACCATCATCTCTCTGCCCTTATATTCTCCCTTTTTAAACTGAAATACCATATCCGGACAGGTGGAATGACAAAGTCCGCAATTGATACACCTCTCCTTAATAAACAGTGGGATATACCCTTGTCTTGAAGGTGACAAATCAGCAATGACCGTACTGCCTGCTTTGGGGTTGATGCCGCCAATAGGCGCAGTTTCATAGCCCCACCGGTCGCAATTGTTCTGTTTTTCAGGGTCCGCATTTTCTTTGTGTCCGCCGTTTTTTGAACCGTTTTCTACTTCAGACTTTCGTTTTCGCACTTCTGTATACCCTCTTCTTAGTCCCGCAAGATTCCCCTCTAACGCATCCGGGTATTTCTTTCCAAGAGTATCTTTACAAATCTGTTCCCCAACTGACAAATCCTCAATTCCCATCATTTGAAGGGCTGCACCCAGCATAACCACATTGATACGGGAATGGGTTTCCATAGCAATTTTTTGTGCTTCCAGACCATAACAATTGTCCAAACCATGAAGTCCTGTAGGGCATTCCTGTTCCGGTTCAAGTGCTACGATGACCACCGTCTCTTTCCCACAGCCTTTTAATACAGTTGCATCTTTTAAAAGGGCCTGATGAAAAATTACCAGCAAATCCGGTTCCATCACCGGAGAATGTACCCTGATTTCTTTTTCTTTCTTACAATATCTGATAAAGCCTTTTACGGGTGTACCTGTTTTTTCAGAACCATAGCTGGAAAAGCTGGTACTGTTTAAATCCAGATACTTTACCCCCAGCTCTCCTAACATCTTTCCGCATAAATTGGCACCTAAGCCACCGATACTTTCCAGTCTGATTTCATAATAATCCTTACCGGATTTCAATTTCTGCATAAGCCCTTTCCCATCTATTTGCATAGATGGTTCTTTACTCTCCTCACGCTGCACCATACCATTTTCCTTCTTTACATTTCTTTAAATAATTCTTTTCCTACCATGCACAAAGGGCATACATAATCGTCCGGCACATCCTCCCAGCATGTTCCCGGTGCAACACCGTGTTCCGGGTCTCCAGTTTCTTCATCATAAATGTATCCGCATACTTCACAAATATACTGCATGGACAATTTCTCCTTTTCCTTTTTACAACTTAGTATATGGCATCATAGGAAAAATATTCAAAAATAGAAAAGCACCACAGATATATTATCTGCGATGCTTTTTCACATATTTCAAAACACTATTTTATTCTACCGTTGCGGTTTCCTTTAAAATCTGCAGCTGTTCAAAAGTTCCGTCAACTGCTTCAGAGAATACTTTCATACTGTCAAAGGTGCTGTCAATATTTTCTTTGCTTATTTGTGTACCGGCAAGCACTTCTTCCGAAGCCGCTGACAGCGTAGAAATACTTTCTACAATGCCACGGTTTGCTTTCATTACATTTTCCAGTTCCAAACTCATACTTTCCACACCGGATTCTAATTCCAGCATTCCGTTTTCTACTTCCGTAAAACTTGCATTCACTTTCTCTACTTTTTCACGCTGCATATTGATACTTTCTACTGACTTTTGTAATGCTTCCTGCGTTTCGTCGGTAACACTGGTCAATTCATCTATGATTGCCGTAATCTGTTCCGTAGAATACTTGGTCTCCTCAGCCAGATTACGGATCTGGTCTGCAACAACCGCAAATCCCTTTCCTGCTTCACCAGCTCTGGCCGCTTCGATGCTTGCATTTAATGCCAGTAAATTGGTTTGGGATGAAATACGCAAAATAGACGCCACAATACCGGATACTTTGCCAACATGCTCTACCAGCAATTCCACTGTTGCGGAAATACTTACCGTATTCCGGTCAACCAATATGGATTGTTCTTTCAGTTCATCCGCCAGTGCTTTACCATTTACAATAACAGTTTTTAGCTGTTCTGTAATATCCTTTGCTTCGGAAGCGGTTGCATTGGTATTCTCCAGTCTGTCCTGAATCTGACCCGTCATATCAGCCTGATGATTGATGGCTTCTGCTGTGCTTTCGGAATTCTTTGCAATCTCTTCCATGGAAGCCTGTGCCGTATTCATGGCTTCATTAATGGTAGTTAACTCCGATAAGACTTCACTGAAATCTTCATCCAGTTTTTCTACTATACCCGCAACGGTCACGGCAACCTTTGCCCTTTGTTCCGCAGCCTTCTCTATCTCTGCCTGATTCTCCCGGCTAAATGCAATCAATAACCGCACTGCTTTTCTGGAACACCATATCGTAACAAAGCTTCCCAGGATAACAACACTGGCAAAGCCAAGTGATTCTGTATCATTCGCCTGATATACCAGTACACACTTTATGATGGAAAATACAAAAGTAATTATGCTGCCTGCTAAAACCAATGATTCGTTTAAAAAAATTAAAAATCCTATAATTGCCGGAAACGACATTACAAGAGTACCAACACCGTTACCAAACACAAGTACCGCATACACAATGGCATACATACTTGCCATCACTATGGTTCCCATTCTCTTGGCTCCCAATACTTTAACCAAAATACCGGTTAACGGTATAGATGCTGCATAAATACCACATCTTACAAATGCCATAACACTTTGTCCGTGTTTGCTGATATTGCTGACTTCAATGGCAATAAAAAAGATATAACAAATAGCCAGAATAAAAAACATTACCTGATTTGCTCTTTTGTACTGTTGTTGCGTAAGCGTTTGCTTCTTCATAAGTAATCTCTCTTTCGTTAGTTTCTTTGGTATAGCACTTTGGTACTATTATTTTATACCAAAATAATCAAAAAAGGAATCCTTGAATAAAACAAAAAGAAAATTTTATATATTGTTTCTTCCCCCAAATAAAAAGGTTGCCCTTTCGGACAACCTTTTAAATCTGATATATATTTTACACAACGCCCTGTGCAGTCATAGCCTCTGCTACCTTTAAGAAGCCTGCGATGTTTGCACCTGCAACATAGTTGCCGTCCATACCGTACTTCTTAGCCGCATCGTCTAAGTTGTGGAAGATATTTACCATAATGGTCTGGAGCTTAGAATCTACTTCTTCGAAGGTCCAGCTTAAACGCTCACTGTTCTGGCTCATTTCCAGTGCAGAGGTCGCTACGCCACCTGCATTTGCAGCCTTACCGGGGCAGAACAACACTTTGTTTGCCTGGAAGTATTCGGTAGCTTCCAAAGTAGTAGGCATGTTCGCACCTTCTGCTACTGCCATAACACCGTTAGCAACAAGTGCTTTTGCATCATCTAAGTTCAGTTCGTTCTGGGTTGCACAAGGAAGTGCGATGTCAACCTTAACGGACCACTGGTTGGTACCTTCTGTTGCTTTATCATGATACTGCGCGCTGGGTCTTGCAGCTGCGTACTCAGTCAGTCTTGCACGTTTTACTTCTTTTACTTCTTTTAACAGTTCAACGTCAATACCTTCAGGATCATAGATCCAACCGGTAGAATCAGAACAGGTTACAGGCTTACCACCTAACTGCTGTGCCTTCTGGATTGCGTAGATTGCTACGTTACCGGAACCGGAAACTGCAATGGTCTTGCCCTCAATGCTGGTGCCGTTGCACTTTAACATTTCAGCAGTTAAATACAGTAAACCATAACCGGTAGCTTCTTTTCTAGCTAAGGAACCGCCGTAAGATAAGCCCTTACCGGTAAGTACCCCTTCATAAAGGCCGGTCAGTCTCTTGTACTGGCCGTACATGTAGCCGATTTCTCTTGCACCGGTACCGATATCACCTGCAGGAACGTCAGTATCTGCACCAATGTATTTGTAAAGCTCGGTAATGAAACTCTGGCAGAATGCCATTACTTCTCTATCGGATTTGCCCTTAGGATCGAAATCAGAACCACCCTTACCGCCACCGATAGGCAGACCGGTTAAAGAGTTTTTGAAAATCTGCTCAAAACCTAAGAACTTAATAATACCCAGATTTACAGAAGGATGAAGTCTTAAGCCTCCCTTGTAAGGTCCGATTGCACTGTTAAACTGTACACGGAAACCATTGTTTACCTGAACCTGTCCCTTATCGTCTACCCAGGGAACTCGGAACATAATCTGTCTTTCCGGTGTAACAATTCTTTCTAATAAAGCATCCTTTTTGTATGCTTCTTCATTTGCCTCGATTACCACTCTTAAAGATTCTAATACTTCTTTTACTGCCTGATGGAATTCGGGCTGTGCAGGATTCTTTTGAACTACCAGCTCATATACCTCGTCAACGTATGACATACTATATCCTCCTTAAATTAGAAAATGGATTATTGTGTAATCAAAATGCGCCTGTTAAAAATCACATTTTTGTTCCACGATTTATTATATAATAGCCAAAAAAAATTGCAAAGCACTTTATTCCACTAAATCATAAAAGTTTTGTACTTTTTTTTGTGCAAAATGTACAAGTCCTTTTACAGGTATTTCTTTAATATACCAATACTCTTTTCTTCAAAGTCCATAAACTCTTTTGCCAGTTCCAGTGCATAAGACTTTTGTATGGTTTGTAACGGTGCGTTATGATTTAAGGCCTTATACATCTCTGTAAGCCCTCTGTTACTGCCCTGAATCATCAATTCCGCCAGATGCCCTGTACTGGTATTAAAAAAGGTATTGGCATGAAGGCTGCTTTTTAATACAAAATCATTCAAATAGTTGGGCTGCACAGGCTCTGCTTTGGCAGCCAGTAACCGGCCGACTGCCTTATTGCGGATATCCGAATACTTTAACGCCTGTCTGGATATCTGCCTTCCAAACTCCTTATCATACACCTTGTCTTCCAATGTTTCTATGGCTTTCACCGCCATCTCAGCGTTTTTTTGAATTTCCCTGTAAATATTAATTTCCTCCGGTTTCATCCCATACCTCCTTTTTAGTTACAGTATGGCATTCCCCGGAGGAAATTATACACTTTCATAAGGGCTAGTACCTCTCCATATCCACGCAAAAGGCACCTACTTTATATTTTATTCTCTACATCTCAAAAGGATAGGTTACGCCCCATTCCTTACGCAGACCATCCATGATTTTCATAATGCGCAATGTTTCTGCCTGCGGCATTTCGGGACATTCCAACAACCCTTTTTCCAAAGCTTTCGCACAGGCCTCTACCTCGTATTCATAACCGGTAATCTGTGCCGGGGCTTCATAATAAGCAACTTTTTGATATTGCGCATTATATACGGAAAGGGTTTCAAAATTGTTAATATTCTCTACTACCGCATATCCTTTTGTGCCGAAAATACCACCGATACGGTCACTCATTAAACACATGGAAGCATTTAATACTGCCATGGAACCATTTTTATAATGAATCGTGATACTTTCCTGCTTGTCCACACCGGTATCTGTCAAATCACAGGAAGAATCTATCTTTTCAATTTCCGTACCCAAAATCATAGAAGCAAAATGAATGGTGTATACGCCCAAATCCAGCAATGCCCCTCCTGCCAAAGCCGGATTTACCAAACGCTCTACATGGTCGATATGATATCCCAGATTCGCATTTACCATCCTTACTTCCCCGATAATTCCGCTGTCCAACACCTCTTTTATCGTGCGGTACATGGGCATATACCGTATCCACATTGCTTCTGCCACAAACACGCCTGCCTCTTTTGCCAGATTGAAAATTTCTTCTGCCTGCGCCGCATTAGCAGTAAATGCTTTCTCACAAAGAATGGGTTTTCTGTATTTGATACAGAGTTTCATATTTTCATAGTGTTCGGAATGGGGTGATGCCACATATACCAGATCTACATTTTCGTCAGCCAGCATCTCTTCATAAGAACCGAAGCATTTTTCTACTCCGTATTTCTCACCAAAAGCTTTTGCCTTCTCAAACGTTCTGGATGCTACGGCATAACAATGTACTTCTGCCATTTTACTTACCGTAGAAGCCATTGTACCTGCAATTCCCCCTGCTCCCATAATTCCCAAATTCAGTTTTGCCATACCTTTTTACCTCCGTTTAATTATATAATATCTGTGATTTTACTTTCTAAAACTGCAATCCGCCAATATAAAAATTATAGCACGGAACGCTTTTCCGTGCTACAACTTTACATTTCAACCTTATATTTTGTTATCAAAATTACTGAACAAATTCAGCTTTTACATAGCCAATCTGACCATCGTAAATAATTTTGCACCAATCATCCAGCACTTCTACCAAATCCAAAGTGGTTCCGCCGGCTACCACTCCCAGTTTTTCGGAAGTCTGATTCGGTGAAATACGGACATTGACGTTCGTCATAGTAGTAACGGTACCAATCACGGTAACACCTGCAGCACTTTCCGTCAGCTCCAAAAATTCGGATTTGATATATCCTTCCTTGCCTTCATATACAATCTTTGTCCATCCGTTGGGCTTCTGCTCCAATACTTCTACTTTCGTTCCGGATGCCACTTTACCAAGCTTATCGGCCGTTTCACTGTCAGAACTTCTGACATTAACGGTAGTGGTAGCTGTTGCATAAGCAGGACCGGTAATCACCGGTGTTTCCGGAGGTACTACAACATTTCCGGCATCTCCGCTACTGACATCACTGTCACTAACATCTCCGCCACTGACATCTTGTGCCTGGCTGGCAAGAATCTCTCCAACAGACTTCTTTACCTCTTTTTCTACTTCTGCAATGTAGTTAAACAATTCGGGTTTGTTTAAACAAATCTCTTTATACTCTACTTCAATCTTATTGTGCAGTTCTACCACATCATCCTGCAGCATAATTTGACGGATATACTCTAAAACAGGCTCATCCGTGGCATCCTGATTGATATAGAGGCTTCCATCCTCTCGGGTACAAACATAAAAGCTGGCATATCCCGGATAATAATCTTCAGGATAGTAAGACATAACCGTATGGGTGTAAACAATTACAATATAAGAATTTTCTTCCGGACCCGGTTTAGTATATACCTCAACGGTAGGATAGCTTTCAATATACTTACCCAGTTCTACAATACGAATCCGTTCCATATCATCCACACTGCTTTTTATGGAGACGATAGTATCCACATCACCGTCTGCCGCAGCCTGATAATACAATCTCATCAGATGATTCACCGCTTCGTACGCATCCTTTTCCAATGGTACATCGGGTACGGACAATACCGTTTCTTCCAAAACATTACCATCCGAAACATTTGTAACTTCCGTGGTAGCGGGTGTACCTGCTACATCATCTGTTTTATCTTTTCCAGCATGTAATGCAAAAACTACCGTAACAGCTACTGCTGCAATTAACAATAGGGGGAATACAATTTTTCCGTGTGTCAGCACAAAGTCTCTTACTGACATCAGTTTCTGTTTCATTGTTTCTTTCACACTGTCACCTTTCCTTTTAATGAAATGTTGCCATTACACTTTATAGCAACTTATGTCAGAGTGATGTAAATGCAGCCGACAGGAATCGAACCTGCATTAAAGGCGTCGGAGGCCTCCGTTCTATCCGTTAGACTACGGCTGCAAATATTACAAAATTGTTACATCACTCTGACTATCATATCACAAAAGGTTCATTGTGTAAAGGTGTCTTTTTTGGTTTTTCATGGTAATTATCCTAAGAATATCAGACGATATTGACTGTATTTGTCGACCGGTTGAAATAATAGACATTGTCAGATAACTGTTCTTCTTCCTCAACATGTTCTGCATTGACTTCCCTTACCATTCTGCGCAGGTTTTCCGGATTTTCAAAGCCTGTATCCGGAATTAAAATCAATTCATGTATGGAACTGGGTAAAATATAGAAATTACGATTGCAACGCTCTGAAAAGCACTTTAACATCTCCGTATCACAAATGCATGCAGCTCCGAAATACCTGCCTTTTACCGTCATCACATGCATGGAAACATCTCTTTCCACATAAGATACCGCTTCTTTGACCTGTGCCGCATCCGCGTCGCATTGATTATCAAAAAACAACTCCGTGAGCATATCTTTCATCCCCAGAATTTCTACCCCCAGTTTCTCACGGGTATTTTTAGAAGCATCCTCAAAAAGCTTTTCTTCACTAATGCCCCATTTATCCAGATGCGATACGGTAATCTGAATGGAGCCCCGCCCTAAAAAGTCGTTCATATATGCATAGTACACCACCACTGCCAAATCCATAAACCGCTTATGTGGTATATTATCCAATAATTCCCTATTCTTTTCATAGTGGATGACTTTTTGGAAAATCCGGCCTCTGACCGCTTTATAATCCAGGAAAAAATCCATGTTAATCGGTACTTTGACCTTATTTTCCTTATACAAATGAATGATTTCCTCCACAATTCTTCCAAACGCTTTTCCCTTTAGGTAATCCTGATAGAATCCGTCCAGATAGATGGTGGGCGAAATACTTTCCTTTTCCTGTGTAATCACAAGCCCCTTTAACAGAACACCGTTATTTTTTCTGATGTCTTTTATTTCTATTTGTGTACCGGTTCCCCAAAATGCCCGTAAACTGTTTTCTGTTTTACTTAAAAATTCTTCAAAATTCATGTTTTGTCCTTTCTCTGTATCTGCTTAAAATATATAGCCCGTAGTGTAATACATTCCTGTTTTTGCAGACTTTAGTGACAAAACACAAAAAGACAACAGAAAAATCTGTTGTCTTGATGGCTTATCCAATATCAAAAAGATATATTATACTCTGGACAGATATTCACCGGTTCTGGTGTCAATCTTAATGGTGTCTCCCTGGTTTACGAACAGAGGTACATATACCAGTGCACCGGTTTCTACGGTAGCAGGCTTGGTAGCACCTGTAGCGGTATCGCCCTTGAAACCGGGTTCGGTTTCGGTAATCTCTAATTCTACGAACAGAGGGGGTTCTACTGCAAATACGTTACCATTGTGGGAACATACCTTACACATTTCGTTTTCTTTTACAAACTTCAGTGCATCACCGATTGCTTCGCTGTTTAATGCAATCTGCTCATATGTTTCAACGTCCATGAAGTTGAACAAATCACCGTCAGAATATAAATACTGCATATCTTTTCTGTCAATACGTGCCTGAGGGCATTTTTCGGTAGGTCTGAAAGTTTTTTCCACTACACCGCCACTCTTGATATTTTTCAGCTTGGTTCTAACGAATGCAGCACCTTTACCGGGCTTTACATGCTGGAACTCAATGATCTGGAAAATATTGCTATCTAATTCAATAGTCATACCATTTCTGAAATCACCTGCAGAAATCATAAAATATTCCTCCTAAAATTGTCACGTTTTAATTCATTTTATAGTGTATACTAATAAATACTATTTTTCAACTGTTTTTTTCAATTCTTTCGTATCCGTACCATTTTTTGGTACTTTTTACTATTCATTAGCCAGCTTAATCACTTCATCTATGGCCATCAAGTACCCTTCCAGACCTTTTCCGTATATCTGTCCGTCACAGGCCGGTCTGGTTACGGATACTTTTCTGAAGGCTTCTCTCTTTGTAATATCCGAAATATGGATTTCTATTTTGGGCATATGCACACTGGCAAGGGCATCATGAATGGCATAGCTGTAATGGGTAAATGCACCCGGATTGATTACAATCCCTTCTGTCCCGTCAAAGTAGGCATCCTGGATTCTGTCAATAATGGCGCCTTCGTGATTGGATTGGAATACTTCAATGGTACTTCCTGTTTGTGCCCCTTTCTCTGCAATCATTTGTAACAGATAGTCATAATCCTGATTTCCGTAAATGCTTTTTTCACGAATACCTAGAAAATTTAAATTAGGACCGTTGATCACCAGTATCTTCATTATCATTTCCTCCCACAAACACTCCGGCATCCTTAAGACGCATCATCAGTTCCCTTAAAACCTCTTCCATGTCTTTGCAGTCCACATTCACAACAATATCTGCAGCCTCTTCATACAACGGTGCACGCATCGCCAGCAAATCCTTAATCTTTGCAAACGGATCGTCACATTGCAATAAGGGACGGGTGGTATCATTTTTTAATCTTTCCCATACGCATTCAGGACTGATTTGCAGATATACCACTGTACCCAGTTCTTTTAACAAAGGATGATTTTCCCTTTTCATGGGAAGACCGCCGCCTGTGGAAATGATTTTTTCCTCCCTTGTCAAAAGCAGTTCTCTTAAGCACCCTGTTTCCATCTCTCTAAAGGCAGATTCTCCTTTTGTCGCAAAAATTTCCTTAATACTCATCCCTGCTTTTTTTTCAATCAGCTTGTCCGTATCTTCTACAATTCTACGCAATTTATAGGATAAGCGGATACCTACCGTAGATTTACCGCAGCCCATAAATCCGATTAGTATTATATTACTCATAGCTTTTCCTTTAGTTTCTCATATATTTCTTCTGCCTGCACCTGTGAAATCACCATATCATTCCACAGTTCATATGCAATAATTCCCTGGTAAAGTAACATTTTTAATCCATTATACGCAACACCGCCCTGTTGCTTCACTAACTTCATAAACTTCGTCTCACCGGGATTGTATATCAAATCATATCCCGTATGAATCTTTTCATAGAAGGCACTGTCTGTAAGAACCGCATCTTCTACATGGGGATGCATACCGATATTGGTTGCCTGAATTGCCAGAAATTTTCCATCCGGCAGTTTATCATAACTATCCAAAGGCATTGCCGTCACTACTTCTTTATTTGCGAAACCGTTTACCTCTTTGGCAATTGCCTGTGCCTTTTCTACCGTACGGTTTAAAATATAAATGTGTTCCGCTTTATCAGCCAGCATAACCGCTACCGCTCTGGCAACACCGCCGGCCCCTAAAATAATGACCTGTCCACCGTCCACCGAAATACCGTCACTGACCATGGCCCGGTAAAGGCCCGGCATATCCGTATTATATCCTTTATATCCTCCCATGCAAGGCACCAATGTATTGACCGCACCGATTCTACCTGCCAAAGCGTCCACTTCTTTTAAGCAGGCAATCACTTTTTCCTTATGGGGAACGGTTACGTTTAATCCTTGGATACCCAGTGCATATGCGCCGGCAATGGCTTCCTGCACTCTTTCTGATTCTACTTTAAAAGGCACATACACCATATTAATACTTGTCAATCGTGCCAAATGATTATGTATGACCGGTGAAAGGGTATGTTCTACAGGGTTCCCTATCACACCACAGGTTTTTGTCAGTCCGTTAATCTGCATATTTTCCTCACATTCTGCAATCCCAAACGCCGCATTAAATCTTCTTTTTGTGATAAAAATGTAACACAATCTTTTCCAAATAACGTTTTAGAACAATTTGAATCTCTTCCTTGGGATGAATGGGTTTTACCAGATAGGTTTCCATACCTGCCTTTTTTGCTCCCCATATATCCGTAAACAACTGGTCTCCAACAAAAAGCGTATTTTCCGGAGTCGTCTGCATTTTTTCCATTGCTTTCTGATACCCACAGACATTTGGTTTTCCGGCTTTATAGATATAATCCGACTTTACAGCATCGTTAAACATTTTAACCCTGGGCTCTTTGTTGTTAGATAACAGCATACTTTTAAACCCAATGTTTCTTAATCTTTCAAACAGTGCAATTGCTCTTTCATCTGCGGGGGCTCCATGGGGTACTAAAGTATTGTCCACATCGAATACCACTCCTCTGTATCCTGCCTCATATAATTGTTCGTAATCTATCTCATAGGATGATTCCACCTCGTGGTGGGGATAAAATCTTTCAAGCATACCTTTTTTTCCGTCCCGTTTTTTTTCTCTCCTATTTTAACGCAAAAAACAGCATGTGTAAACAACACATGCTGCCATAATCTAAAATTTCAGGAATACTGCACCGTCTTCATTACTACTTTGAGGAAAGAGATTATCTGCAGTACCAACAAAATACTGATACTGTTGCAATATACTGTCTCTTTTCATATCCGAGATGGCTTTCTGCATATCCAGATTACCCAGGTCACTGTCCTGACCTATGTAGCCAAAATCTTCACCTGCGTTAAAGGTTAAAGACAATTCCCGTACATCTGCATTTTGGCTTCTGACGGGGCTTTTCTCTTCTATCGAAAGATCGATGTCATTTACGTCAGACTGTATGTCTGTCTGCTGGGAGTTTTTAACTGCATTCGCAGAATTACTTTGTATCTTTTCTACATCCGCAACCGGTATTTGGGGCACTCTGTAGTTTGCAAACAAACTGTTATAATCAGTAATACTGCCTATTCCCACGACATCACCTCCTTCGCATTTGTACATCCTGCTTCTAAATCCACAATACTTATATCGTCAGGATACTACAATCCCTTTACCTTCATTTTCTGGTCCTTTAGTCCCTATTTTTCCTTCAGCACATTCTTTAGTTCGTCCATAAAGGTATTAATATCTTTAAACTCTCTGTATACAGATGCAAAACGGACATAAGCAACCGCATCCAAATCTTTCAGTTTATTCATTAACAGTTCGCCGATTGCTTCACTGGGAATTTCTTTTTCTTCCATGTTAAACACTTCGGTTTCCACTTCATCCACAAGCTGTGTGATCTGGCTGGCACTTACAGGTCTTTTATGGCATGCCCTTAATACTCCTGCTTCAATTTTGGCACGGTCGTAAGTTTCCCTGTTATTATCCTTTTTAATAATAATCAGCGGAATTGTCTCTATTTTTTCATAAGTGGTAAAGCGCTTGTCACATTCGTCACATACACGTCTTCTTCGAATGGAATTGTTATCTTCTGCCGGTCTGGAATCAATAACTCTGGTATTTTCATGGCCGCAAAAAGGACATTTCATAGTGTTACCCCCTGTGGTAATGGTAAATTTTATCATTTTTTCAATTATTTAATTATATGACAATTTCGAAATTATGTCAACTTTTTTCAAATAGATGGACACATCTTAACAGGATTTTCAGAGTTTTAACCCTCCCGGTTTCCTGCATACTTTTCTAAAGCAAACCATCCTTAATCCACACAAATATCTACCAGTATAATATCGGGACCAATTTGTTTGATATCCCTGAAACAGATTACAATATCCTCCTGACATTTGAAAAAAGTATCCCATTTTGTTCCCGCTGCGATTCTAAACCTGCGGATACACCCTGTTCTCTCATCAAATTCCACATCCGATATTTTACCCAATTGTTTACAATCCCTAAGATTAATGACTTCCTTGCATTTCAGTTCCGAAAAAAGCATATTCTGCCCTCTTTGATGCTTTTTAACAATATATGTAAATTTTAGAAAATCGTCCCTTCCTTTGCATAAAAAGGATACAGTTGCCAATACTATCACAGACGCAAAAGAGAAACATAAAACACCTATGCAAATCGCAGAAAAATCTATCACAAACGGAGGCAGAACATTATGGCACAAGGTAAAGTAGAAATCTGCGGCGTCAATACATCCCGACTCCCGCTCTTAAAACAGGCTGAAAAGGACGAGCTTTTCATAAAAATAGCACAAGGCGATATGGAAGCCCGCGAAAAGTATATTGAAGGCAATTTACGCCTTGTCTTAAGTGTCATCAAACGGTTTTCGTCCAGCAATGAAAATGTAGATGACCTTTTTCAAATCGGATGTATCGGTCTTATCAAAGCAATTGATAATTTTGATATTACATTGAATGTGAAATTTTCCACCTATGCCGTTCCCATGATTATCGGGGAAATCCGGCGATTTTTACGGGATAACAATTCCATCCGCGTATCCCGTTCCTTAAAAGACACTGCGTATAAAGCTATTTATGCCAAAGAAACCCTTACCAGACAAAATTTAAAAGAACCCACTTTAGAAGAAATTGCAACGGAAATCGGTATTTCTGCCGAAGATATCACTTACGCCTTAGATGCAATCCAGAACCCCATGAGCCTCTATGAACCCATATTTACTGACGGTGGCGATACCCTTTATGTTATGGACCAGATTAGTGACAAAAAAAATAAGGAAGAGACGTGGGTGGAACATCTCTCCCTCAGTGAAGCCATGAAACGTCTAAACGAACGTGAGCATGAAATCATTACACTCCGCTTCTTCAACGGCAAGACCCAGATGGAAGTAGCCGATATGATTGGCATCTCCCAAGCACAGGTCTCCCGTCTGGAAAAAAATGCTCTAAAGAGCATGCGGAACTACCTGACAGCGTAGACCTGCCACCAGGTCTACTTTTGCATGTCAAACAGGCAGTCATTCATCCATGCAATTGCATCAGTGATGCCATCTTGTGAGAAATCAAAGGTATTGCGCTTCTTTAATTCATCCTTGGTTTTTATAAAATTAGAAGGCTCCGGCCAGACCGTTACCAGCAATTGTTTTTCTTCGTCTACGGTAATACATTCCATCCGATAACGTATTCCCTGGTGGGAGCCGGTATAATCTGTCTTTTTTAAATAGGCCAAAGATAAAACATCGTCTTTTGTAATCATGGGATTCGTCTCCTTTTTCCATACAAAAAGTATATCATATCTTTCCCATTTATGCCATTACTGCTTTTCGATTTCTCTTTTTAACTGCTTCATAATCTTTTTTTCCAGACGCGATATATAAGACTGGGATATGCCCAACAGGGAAGCCACTTCTTTCTGGGTTAGTTCCTCTCCCCCCGGCGTATTTAGGCCAAAGCGCAAATTGATAATGGTTTTCTCCCTATCCGACAATTTATCAATTGCCCGCATCAGCAATTTCTTTTCCACTTCATTTTCAATATCCCTGTAAATAATATCTTCCTCTGTTCCCAAAATATCCGACAGTAATAATTCATTACCGTCCCAGTCCACATTTAATGGCTCATCAATGGATACTTCCAGCCTGGTTTTATTATTTCTGCGAAGATACATTAATATTTCATTTTCAATACATCTGGATGCATATGTAGCCAGCTTTATATTTTTTTCGGGATTAAAGGTATTTATGGATTTTATTAATCCAATCGTACCGATAGATATCAAATCCTCCACACCCACGCCGGTATTGTCAAACTTCTTTGCAATATAGACTACTAGCCGCAAGTTATGTTCTATCAATATTGCTTTGGCTTCCTCAGCATATTCTGTTCCCAAATCCTGAATGACTTCCAATTCCCTTTCCGCTTCCAACGGCGGGGGTAACACTTCCGCTCCTCCTATGTAGTGTATGTCTCCACCTGTATTTTGATTAGACAGGCTGTGACAGATTCGAATCCAACGGTTCTCCTTTTTTAAAACTTTAAACTGTATTTTTCGGGAAACATTTTTTCCCGGCATTGCAACCTTTAATATCATACTTGTACCTCCGTTTTCATATATTCTGCCGTTCTACTTCTGCAACAGTTTAGGATGCACCAATATCTGATAGTTTCCGGCAGAAGAAACCTTTCCTTCACTAATTCCCACATATATGTTGTGACATACTTTTTTCGCTCCGCCATGCTCGATTATCATTTCAGGTACTTCATATCCTTTCATAATCCCCCGTACACAGCCTACACTTCTATATGGAATAACCCGAAAGCCATTTATCAGGTCCTCTTGGTGCCACAGCTTTTCAAAAACCTCCCTGTCCATAACCGAAACAGGTTTTCCGCTTAACGGCTCTGTCAAAGAATTTCCGGTATCTACAATCCCCTGTATCCTGACCTGTTTTGTTCCCTTATACAATTCCACCATACACGGCTTCAGCTTTGCTTTTTCATTTTTCCCAATTCTGCTATATATAATCAACATAAAAATACCGCCACAGGCAAGCACACCAAGAATTGACATCATGTAATTTCTAAACATCCTCACATGGTTTATCAATATATAGAATGCACCGCCTAACATGACTGCATACAGCAACAGTTTTTCGGCTATCTGAAAAAAGCCTTTCACATCCGAAGGTCTGAATACTATCATCAGACTTCCGCCACTAACTGCAATTACCGCAAACACTATTTTTAAAACAGCAGGGACCGGTAAAAAAAACATGATACAATATCCCACACCGCCCCAGACTGCTCCCAGAAAAATTCTCCATCCCGTGGCAGCACGATGCAGATTTCTGTTTACCAGCAAAAGCAAATAGAGATTCAATGTAAAGTTAAGCAAAAACAGGCTGTCTGCATATATTTCATAATACATACCCTCCTCTCCTTCCGAATCCCTATATGATTCTTGCTACCTGTTGTTATTATATAAGGACAGAGGCGTGGAATTTGTCAGATTAGCGCTATGGACGGTCTGTTTTTTCCTGCAGTTTTCGACAAAAAAAGAAGCCGCTGTTTGCGACTTCTTTCTGATATTCTGTAAACTATTTATTTCGCTGTAAGAAATCCGGAATTTTTAAGGACTTCTCTTCTACAGAAGAACGTAAATCTGTAGGCTTATTAATACCGTTCAAAATAGGCTTTGCCATAGGTTTTGTACCATTTCCTTCTTCAACGGGACGTTTCATAGCCCCCTCGTTCATAGTAGTCTGGTAAGAAACCGGCTGGATAAAACGGTTTGTACCGGGATATGTACCAAAGGCACCGGGTTTTGCCACACCCTTATTGGCAGGTGTTTCCAAACCGGTTGCAATAACTGTAATGGTACAGATATCAGGCTGGGATGCATCATACATTGCACCAAAGATTACATTTACATCATCACCGGTTAATTCTCTTACATAATCGGAAGCTTCGGAAGCATCATTTAATGTAATATCACCGGATACATTGATGATCACGTGGCTTGCACCGGTAATGGTAGTCTCTAACAGAGGACTTTCTACCGCCATCTTAACAGCTTCCAGTGCCTTATCATCACCCTTGCCCATACCGATACCGATATGTGCAACGCCCTTATCCTTCATAACAGTCTGCACATCTGCAAAGTCTAAGTTAATCACTGCAGGTACATTAATCAGGTCAGTAATACCCTGTACTGCCTGCTGTAATACTTCATCTGCTTTTTTAAGCGCTTCAGGCATTGTGGTACGCTTGTCCACAATTTCAAGCAGTTTATCATTAGGAATGACAATTAAGGTATCTACGTTTCCTTTGATATTTTCAATACCGGAAAGAGCATTTGCCATACGCGCTTTTGCTTCAAAGCGGAAAGGCTTTGTCACTACACCAACTGTCAGTATGCCCATGTCTTTTGCAATCTTAGCAACTACAGGTGCTGCACCGGTACCGGTACCTCCACCCATACCGCAGGTAACAAATACCATATCTGCACCCTTTAATGCTGCTTCAATTTCTTCTGCACTTTCTTCGGCTGCTTTTTCTCCGATTTCCGGTTTTGCGCCTGCACCAAGTCCTTTGGTCAGTTTCTCACCAATCTGCAGAAGCTTAGGTGCTTTACAGAGCTGCAGTGCCTGCTTATCGGTATTCACTCCGATAAACTCTACTCCGTCAATATTTTCATCAACCATTCTATTTACAGCGTTATTTCCTGCGCCACCCACACCGACTACGATGATTTTAGCAGCAGTTTCAGCGTCATTCGTCTTAATCTCTAACAAGGGTGTTTCCTCCTTCTCCCTAATAAAGTCATATAGTTTATCATATAATTATTTTTCCAATTAATCAACACATTTTTTCAATTATTTAAAGGTTTTTTCTATGCGTGAAACATTTTTCCATCATGTGAAACATTTTAGCACCTTCATCCCTCCGGCATAAAACCTTCATCCCTCCGGCATGAAGGGGATGGTATTGGTGTTTTCATCATAGTTTTGTAAATCCAGTGTACCCTTCTGTCCGGATAACTTGGGCAATATGCTTTGCAGTTCCGTTATCTTTTCGTCTAACAGGTTCTCCCCACCGAATTCCACTTTAACTCCTTCAAAGAATAATACCAGGTTTTCCGGCGAGCCAAAATAAATCTTATCAGCAAAAAGTGCATACTTTTTCAGGGTTTTCGTCATGGACAGAATCTTTGAAAAAATTTCTGTATCCGTAACCGGCAAAGGTTCCCCTAACACTGCATATGAAAAATCCAACCCGGTAATTTCCGGTATTCCTGCTGTCTTGATATTGGATATTTCTACCACAATACCATCATTATCAAAGTACAGATACTTGTCCAAATAGGTAACATATCCCGCCAGTGTCTTTTCAAAGACTTTAATTTTTATGGTATCCGGAGAAAGCACTTCCACTTTCATCGAAGCAATAAAGGGGATGTTTTCTATCTCCTTATCTGCATATTCCAGAGATAAATAAAGGGAATTATTTCCCAAAGGTCCTGTCATGACCATTTCTTCTATTTCTTCTTTCGTATAGTGGACATTGCCTTCTACATAAACCGTTTTAACGGTTCTGGTAAGCAGAAAGTAATATATCCCGCCTAAAAGCAATGCCACTACTGTAAGTATCATCAGTATTTTGATACCCGTTCTGTTTCTCTTTTTCGTCTTTCTGCCTTTATACACCGTAAATCCGCACTCCTAACTCTCTCAAATCCCTGCATATATTTTCATAGCCGCGTTCAATAAACCGGCAACCGTCTACCACAGTTTCTCCCTTTGCCGCCACTCCGGCAATCACAAGAGCTGCTCCGCCTCTTAATTCTTCGGCAGATACCGTATATCCATGCAGTTCTTCCACCCCATATACACGTACATGTCTGGCATCTGTCTGCATCACTTTTGCACCCATAGCCCGCAAATACGGGAGTGTATGAAATCTGTTTTCAAATATAGTCTCTTCAATTTCACAACTGCCCTCTGCCAATGCCAGTACCGATAAAAACTGGGACTGCATATCAGTGGGAAATCCCGGATAAGGCATGGTTGTAAGTTTTTCTACTGCCTTTATCCTATTGTGCACTTGCACATAGAGTCCTTCTTCAGTAACCTGGCATACAGCTCCCATAGCTCTTGCCTGTTCTACTACAGCCTTAAGTTGTTCACAGGGAGCCTGCTTTAACATCACCTCACCTGTAGCTGCCATACAGGCACACAAATAGGTACCTGCTACAATTCTGTCACCCGGTATGGTAAATTCCGTTGCATGTAATTTTTCCACACCCCGTATAAAAATTACAGAATTGCCGCCACCTGTAATATTCGCTCCGCAGGCATTCAGAAATGCACAGAGGGTCTCTACCTCCGGTTCCCTCGCTGCACCGTAAATCACCGTATCCCCTTCTGCTTTTACCGCAGCCAGAATACTGTTTTGTGTTGCACCCACACTGGGAACGGGCAGGTGTATCCTTGCACCTCTTAACTGTTTCGTATAAGCATGTAAGCCATAGGGGGTCTCTTCAAACTGTACGTTTAATCTCTGTAAGGCCTGTATATGCATATCAATGGGGCGTGCACCTATCACACATCCTCCGGGATATTCTATCTTAACTTCTCCCGTCCTCCCCAAAAGTGCTCCCAGCAAAATAATGGAAGAACGCATTCCCTGCGTTGCATCTTTAGGTAATCCTCCCAATGCATGCACAATATCTACATTATCTGTATTGATTTTAAGTGTCTTTTGGTCTTTTACTATCCCGCATCCCAGACTTTTAAGCAAAGTCTGCATATGATATACATCCGAAAGCACAGGACAATTATTTATGCGATTGGTCCCTTCAGTCAGAATCGTTGCCGCCAGAACCGGCAATACCGCATTCTTAGAGCCTTGGATTCCGACCTGTCCCTGCAGTGCAATTCCGCCATGGATATAAATAGACTCCACTTCGCACCTCACTGATAAGACCGGTTATATGTTATCATATGCACAGAGTGCGAAGAAGTGCTAACACTCTAACCCACAGAGCATAAGCACTTCTAAATCGCACTCCGAGTGCGAAGAAGTGCAATTTAGAAATGTTATCCTTCTTTCAGCTGGATTCCTTTGGCTACATTTAACACCAATCCTATTTCCGCCAGCTGAAACAATACAGCCGTTCCGCCGTAGCTGATAAATGGCAGGGAAATACCTGTATTGGGAATGGTATTGGTTACTACGGCAATATTTAAGATAACCTGAATTGCCATATGTCCCATTACCCCTACCACCAGCAATGCGCCGAACAAATCAGGTGCATTATTGGCAATTACCATCAGTCTCCAAATCAGCATGATAAACATAAGGATAATGGCGATGGCGCCAAACAATCCCAATTCTTCACAAATAATCGAAAAAATCATATCATTCTGGGCTTCCGGTATAAAGCCGAGTTTCTGCATACTCTGCCCTAAACCTTTTCCCCAGATACCACCGGAACCGATGGCATACAGTGCCTGCAGTGTTTGATACCCCGTATCGCTGATATAGGCCTCCGGGTCTAACCATGCCAGCACACGGGCACCACGGTAATCCAACCCGTCAGCACTTGCTGCATTTACTATGTAAAAGACTACCAATGCCACCGCAGCCACACCAAGCAGGGCCATAAGAATAAACTTTTTATAATCGGGACTGGCCACAAATACCATTAACACCGCAATACCCATAATAATAATGGCCGTACTCAGGTTGGAAGTAATCTTCCATACCATAAGAACGATGGGTAACGGCATAATCATCAAAGCAATAAACCCTTTCCAGGTTCTGATACTTTTTCCCATCTTACAGATTATAACTGCCAAAAATAAAATCATACAAATCTTAGCAATTTCAGATGGCTGTATGGATAATCCGCCAATACGGAACCAACGTTTTGCACCACCGGACTCATGTCCGAAAGGAATGATTAACAGTAACAACAGTGCAGAAACCACATATCCGATTCCATAAAACTTTTCCCAAAAACGGTAAGGGATATTTGCAATCACTATCATACCGATTAAACCCAACACGGTTGCCTTTGCCTGTTTTACCAGATAATAGGTGGAACTTCCGTACTTCTGGGCTGCTTCATAAGAACTGGTGGAATATAGCATCACCAGGCCAAATCCCAGCAAAAACAGTACGATAAACAAAAGACTGTAGTCAAAGAAATATTCAGATTGTCCTTGTTTTTTCTTTTTCTTTGTCACGCTTTCACTACTCCTTCAAGGCATTTACATATTCTTTAAATATTCTGCCTCTCTCTTCATAATTAGGGAACATTCCCCAGCTAGCACATGCAGGGGAAAGTAAAACCGCATCTCCGCTTTCTGCAAGTTCTACGCACAAATCAAAGGCCTCTTTAAATGTATCAGCCATTCTAATCTCCGTAAAACCATGCTTTTTGGCACATTCGGCAATAAGCTCCCTGGTCTGACCGATAAGCACCAGACATTTCACTTTTGTGTCAAAGGCTTCTATCCACTCATCATAGGTACTTCCTTTATCATATCCGCCGCCAATCAGGACTGTGGGACGGTTCATGGCACGTATTCCCTGAATTGCCGCATCGGGATTGGTTCCCTTGGAGTCGTTATAGTATACAACACCGCCTTTTTCAGCCACATACTCAATACGATGTTCCACCGCTTTGAATTCTTTTATCACACGCAGTACCGTTTCCATAGGAACCTGCATACTCTCTGCTATAGCCAACGCAGCCATTACATTTTCAATATTACAGATTCCTACCAGTCGCATATCATCATGCACATTTAAAAGATTTTCGCTCTTACCGGCTTTTGCTCTGTAAATATAGTCTCCTTCCAAATAAAACCCATCTTCCAACCTGTGGCCGGATGAAAAATACACAACCTTTGCAGGACACCGTTTTGCAAAATCCCGTAACCATGCATCCTCATAATTCAATACGCAAACCTCTTCTCCGGTTTGTTTTGCTGCAATTGCCTCTTTGGCTTTTACATAATTTTCCATGGTATGGTGTCTGTTTAAGTGGTCCGGTGTAATATTCAAAACAGCTGATACGGCAGGATGAAAGGAATCGGTTGTTTCTAACTGGAAACTGCTAATTTCTGCTACCGTTACGGATGCTTCATTGGTTTTTGTCACTTCCAGGGTATAGGGATTTCCTATATTTCCTACCACAAAAACATCTGCAAAATGAGCCTTCATAATTTCACCTACCAAAGTTGTGGTAGTTGTTTTCCCGTTGGTGCCGGTAATGGCTACCACACGGCCTTTTTCCAACAAATAGGCCAGTTCAATTTCTCCGATAACCGGTACGCCTGCCTTTTTAAACTCCTCCACAAAAGGCAAATCCACAGGCACACCCGGACTGAGCACCAAAAGCTCTGTAGTGTTTTTTACCTCCTCAGGTAATCTGCCTGCATAACAGGGGATTTTAATTTCTCCGAGTTTCTCTTCCACCTCTTTTACAGTAAGGTTTTCGTTGCTGTCATATAAAACCGGCAATGCACCTGCCTCTTTTAATAAGCCTGCAGCTGCAATACCGCTTTTTCCGGAACCGATTATCAATACCTTTTTATCTTTTAATTCCATATTTCCTCACATTCTGTATGCCCTGATTCCCCTTATATGCATACATTTTTCTTTATTCCTCATTACCGCTCTCTCCCGACAACGGTACTCCCACAATATCTTCTTCATTATAATCCATAATCCCCAAATACGGAAGAATATTTTCAAAAAGCTGCCTCACAATGGGTGCCGCTATCATACCGCCATAATACTGACCTTGGGGATTATTGATAATGGCAATTGCAATTACCTGCGGATCATTGGCAGGTGCAAACCCTACAAACGAAGCAATATAACGTCCGCTTCCTCTGGGAAGTGTCTGACTGGTAGCCGTTTTCCCGCCAATACGCACCCCTTCTATGTATGCGTTGGAACCACCGCCTTCTGCCACAACCATTTCCAGTATCTCACGCATGGTGGCAGAGGTTTCTTCGGATACAATTCCGCTTTCTAAAGGATACGAGAAGGTCTCCACCACACTACCATCGCTATCGGTTACTTCCACTCCAAAATGCGGTGTGACCCGATTGCCACCGTTTATGATAGAAGCGGCGGTTGTCAAAAGCTGTATGGGAGTGATTTGAAAAGACTGTCCGAAAGACATAGTCGCCAGTTCCACTTCTCCTATATTTTCTAATTTATGCATAATGGTTCCGGCTTCCCCCGGAAGGTCAACACCGGTTTTTTCCAACAGACCGAATTTTTCAAAATAACTGTAATATCTTTCTGCGCCCATCCGCAGACCTACGGTAATAAATACCGGGTTACAGGAATTCATGGTTGCATGGACAAAATCCTCCGCACCATGCCCCCGCACTTTATGACATCGTATTTTCCTATCCTCTACCACAATATATCCGGGACAGGAAAACTGAGAATTCGGCGTTACCACGCCGGATTCCAACCCCGCAGCCGCTGTTATGATTTTAAATGTGGACCCCGGCTCATAGGTATCGTTAATACAACCGTTTCTCCACATGGCATTTAACAAATTTTGTTTCTGTTCAGTAGTTAAATTTTCTGCATCTCCTCCGGAAATATCAGCAGCAAGCAAAACTTCCTCTGATACCTCATAGGGATTGTTTAAATCAAACTCCGGCACATTCACCATGGCCAGCAATTCACCGTTGTTTGGATTCATAACAATAATGGAAACACTGTCAGCCTGTTTGGTTTCCATGGCTTGGGCGGCAAGCTGAGTGGCATAACTTTGGATATTCATATCCATACTGATTTTTAAATCATTTCCATCCACCGGCTCTATCCGGCTTTCCCCTGCAGCTTCCACTTCGATTCCCCTGGCATCGGTAACCGTAAGTATCGTACCGGCTTTTCCCTCCAGATACGCATCATAAATTACTTCCAGACCGATAATACCCTGATTATCGCTTCCTGTAAATCCCAAAACCTTAGAACCCAGATTTCCATAAGGATAGTATCTTTTGTAATCTTCATCCACCTTGACTCCGGCCATATCATATTCTCTGATACGGTCTCCGGTTTCTTTATCGACATTGCTCTTAATACGCTCAATAGAAGAATACTTCTCCACCCTGGCTCTTACATACTCTTCGGACAGTCCCAGTTCTTTACAAAGCATCGCAATCACTGCTTCCCTGTCCTTAATCTGACTGTAAATAACCGAAATGGTACATACGGTTTTGTTATCGGCAATTACCGTACCGTTGCAATCCAGTATCTGTCCCCTGGCAGCCTTGATACTGCGTTCTCTTTCATGGAGTTCTACCGCTTTGGCGCCATAGTAATCTGCCTTGGCCACCATTAAATATACCAACCTGAAAAATAACAGGATCAGTATAGCCGTACACAAAAAGAAACTGACTGTTATCTTCTTTCTGTGATAGGTTCTGTTTCCGCTTTCTAACATGATAACCTCACAAAAAAGGTGTTGTTATACTGTATTCCCTTTTTTATGAGGTTATGATTTTATCTGTTGCTTTGTTTACTGTATTGCAGGATAGTCACCCTCTATGGGATCACCGGTTTCCGGATTCAATAGTTCTCCCGTATCCGGTGCTATCAGATAACCGGTATCAGGGTCCGTATCAAAATCCTTCCATGGAGGATTACTCTCTTGCGCAGTACCTGTATCACCGCCATTTTCAGTATCTTCTTCCTCGCCTTCTACATCAGGTGCATACTGAATGGTATCCTCCAACTGTTTTGCTTCCAACTCCGCTCTTTCTGCTTCCGTCAATTCTTCCGTCATAAAAATCCCAAGATAAGGAAGCACTTCAGTCAACACATTTCTTGCAATACCCGTTGCACATCTGGTTCCCTGGCTCTGGTCCTGCATATTGGGTCTGTCCACTACTACATAGATAGCAATTTCCGGATCATCCGCAGGTGCGAAACCGATAAAGGAAACTACATATTCCCCGTTACCTCGAGGAAGGGTCTGTGCCGTTCCCGTTTTTCCGCCAATCACATATCCGGCAGGTCTCGCCGTTTTACCGGTATTCCCTTCATAATCCGGATCACACACTGCAATACAATACTCTCTGATTTGCTCGGAAGTGGATTCGGAAATTACCTGTTTTAAGACACGGGGTTCCATATTTTCTACTACCGCACCGTTGGTTGTCTGAATCTGCTTTACCATGTGAGGCTCATAATAATATCCACCGTTAATTAAAGCAGAATACCCGGTAATCATCTGAATCATACTGACATTAAAGCCTTGTCCGAAAGAAGAGGTTGCCAGTTCCGTAATTCTCATACTGTTTGCATCAAATACCAATTCTGCGGTTCTGGTCTCTCCCGCCAGGTCAATATTGGTTTTTAAACCGAAGTTAAAATTCTTCTGATACTCTAAAAATGTATCTTCTCCCACGGCAAATGCCATTTTCATAAGTGCCACATTACAGGAACTTGCGATAGCGTGCTTTACGGATACCACACCATCTCCCCAGCGGTTATGGCAACGAATGGGGCTCTCACCCTCTACAACTACCAGACCGCCGTTACACTCATAGGTCTCATTTCCGCTTAACACACCGGTCTCTAAACCCATGGCTACCGTAAATGGTTTAAAGGTAGAACCGGGCTCGTAGGTATCGGAAATACAGAAGTTTCGCCACAAAGCGTTTAAAGTGGAATAATAAGTATCATTCTCCTTCATGGTCGCAATTTCTTCTTCTGTGTAATAAGCACTTAAATCATAGGGTGAATTCAAATCATATACCGGATAGCTGGCCATTGCCAGAATATTACCGGTATCCACTTCCATGATAATGCAACCCACATTATTGGCTGCAGGACCTTCCGTATAGTTGTCTGTATATTCCTCGCTAAATTTTTTTAAATACTTTTCTACAATTCCCTGTACATTCGCATCCAGAGTACTTACCAGGGTATAGCCGTCCACAGCCGGCTTAGTAGTACGCTCTAAATTGGCGTCATCGTTCAAATAACCGAATTCTCTGCCGGTGGTACCCTTTAATATATCATCATAATATTCTTCCAGCCCATACATACCTGTACCGTCGGATGTTGTAAACCCGATTACATCACAGGCCAGACTACCGTTGGGATATGTACGTCTGTACTCTTCCTCAAACCAGATACCCTTGATATAATTTCCGATTTTTGTTTCCCCGTTCTCGTCCTTGCCGGTATCGTTCTGCATCGCTACAAAATCACTGATTTCCGCATAAGTCAGTTTCTTAAGGGGCACATAGTATCTGCTTTGGGGATGTTCTGTTATGTATGCCCGTATGGTTGCAATATCCAGCTGGGGAAAACAGGTCCCCAATGCCTGCAGGGTCGGTTCCAGATATTCCTCTTTGTCCAGTATCTGGTAGGAATCGATTACCAGATTATATACCTTTTCGCTGACCGCCAGACTGGTACCGTTGCAGTCTACAATATCTCCTCTGCGGAAGGGCAGAGTAATACTGTCATACTCCTGCTGGGTCAATACCTGCTTACTGTAATTCTCGCCCTTTTCATTGTTTATCCAAATTAATCTGACGCATAATCCGGCAAAAGCCAGTAAAACCAGCAAAAAAAGTACCAATAATTTCTTCTGCATACTTATGGTAAATTTCTTTGCCGTTTTCTGGCTCTCTTTGTCCTTAGCCGGACGTCTTGTATTATTTTGCACGTCCTTATTTTTCACTATGTTACTTGCCTTTCCGAAACATGTGAATTATCTTTCACACGTATTCCGCTTACTTTCTTTCGGGAGTTTTCTCTCTCCTATTCTATCCTATTTTTTGTTTTTTGGGAATACCTTTCTTATTCAGGAATATCACTAACTTGTCTTACGTAATCGCTTCCTTCATTGGTATAATGCACAATTTGGCCTTCTGTTGCATAGACCATACCTAATTCACCCATTGCAATCTGTTTAATCTCTTCCAAATCAATGCTGCTGTTGATACGGGTAAGTTCTTCATCATTTGCTAACTGCAGGCTGTAAAGCTGACTCTCCAGTTTTGCAATTTCATGCATCTGGGTCGTGATGTCTGCCTGCATCTGGATATAGCCGATCAATACATAACCTGCTACAACCAGCGCTGCCATTAAAAACACCACATATCCTAAGTTCATATGATAAGCTCTGTCCCTGTTCTTACGGGTTTCATTGCTCAGTTTCTTTTTAGGCTGCTCTTCAATTGCACGTCTTACATCCAGCTTCCTTGCTGTATTTCCCTCTATATAGTATGATGTCTGTCTTCCTTGAACTGCCATTTCAGTTTCCTCATTTCTTTTCAAATACTCTTAATTTTGCGCTTTTGGAACGGCTGTTTTCATCCAGTTCCTTTGCCGAAGGTAAAATCGGCTTTTTTGTTATTGCTTTTCCTAACGGTTTCTTGCCACATACACATACAGGAAATTCCGGTGGACATGTACAGGGATTTTCCTGCTTTTTAAATGCGGATTTTACGATTCTGTCCTCTAACGAATGAAAGGTGATAATACAAAGTCTTCCGCCGGGATTTAACATTTCCATCATGGAATCCAATGAATCCCTTAACACTTCCAGTTCTCTGTTGCACTCAATCCGGATTGCCTGGAACGTCTTTTTGGAAGGGTGTCCGTTCTGGCGCATCTTTGCCGGAATGGCCGCCTTTATGATTTCATTCAGTTCACCTGTGGTTTCTATCGTTTTCTCTTCTCTCGCCTTCACAATGTGCTTTGCGATATTCTTTGCAAACTGGTCTTCCCCGTAATCTCTGATGATACGAAACAGTTCCATTTCCGGATATCCGTTTACAATATCCTTTGCCGTAAGAGACTGTCTTCTGTCCATGCGCATGTCCAGTTCTGTATCAAAACGGTAGGAAAAGCCTCTCTCTTCTGTATCTAACTGGTAAGAGGATACTCCCAAATCCAAAACAATACCGTCCACTTTTTCTACGCCGCGTTCATTAAGCACCGTCTGCATATGGCAGTAATTGCTACGGATAAGGGTAATTTTGTCCTGATAAGCGGAAAGTCTTTCTTCGGCTGCAGTTATTGCTGCATCATCTTGGTCAATACCGTAAAATCTTCCTTGTCCTGAAAGCTGTTTCACAACCTCTAGGGCATGTCCGCCTCCGCCTAATGTACCGTCCACATAGATGCCATCCGGTCTGATATTCAGATTTTCAATGGTCTCCGTAAGGAGCACCGAATAATGTTTGAATGCCATCCTGTTTCAACTCCATTAGATGCCAAGTCCCAATTCGGACATATGCATTGCAATTTCTTCCATATCGTCGTAAGTAACGGTTCCTTCGTATCTTTCTTTACTCCAGATTTCCATTCGGCTTCCTACACCGATAAGTACTACATCTTTTTCCAGTGCCGCATGCTCTTTTAAGCTTGCGGGAATTAAAATTCGTCCCTGCTTGTCCACTTCCACGCTAGAGGCTCCTGCCATAAAGAAACGGATAAATTTACGGACATTGGGATTTGTCAAAGAAGGTAATTGTTTCAGCTTTTCTTCAAAAGCAGCCCACTCGGTGTTATCAAATACAAATAAGCAGCCATCCAATCCTTTTGTCACAACGAATTCATCTCCCAGAATCTCGCGAAACTTTGAAGGAATAATCAACCTGCTTTTTGCGTCTATCGTATGATTGTATTCACCCATGAACATAAATCAATCACCGCCTTCGAAAGTGGTCTGCCACGAAAAGCGTTTTGGTCTAAAAATCTACCACTTTGTTCCACTTAGCACCACTTTTCACCACTTTTACTATGATTTTATACTAAAATAGCCTATTTAGCAAGGGAAATCAATAAAAAACTTTATTTTTTCTTAAGAAATTTTGCACACAAAAAAGGCCGGTACAACATCTTGTACCAGCCTTTTTTCAGCTACATTATATAGTTTTATACATTGAAACGGAATAAAATTACGTCGCCGTCTTTTACTACGTAATCCTTACCTTCCATGCCTACCAGTCCTTTTTCTCTGGCAGCTGCAAGGGAACCGTTTTCCAACAGGTCTTTGTAATTTACAACCTCTGCTTTAATAAAACCTCTTTCAAAATCAGAGTGAATCTTACCTGCCGCCTGGGGCGCCTTAGTACCAATCTTAATGGTCCATGCCCTGGTTTCATCCTCTCCTGCAGTCAGATAGCTCATCAGCCCCAACAACTGATAACTTGCCTTAATCAGTTTTTCAAGACCGGATTCGGAAATACCCAAATCCTCTAAGAACATTGCTTTTTCATCATCTTCCAGTTCTGCAATTTCCTGTTCAATCTGGGCACAGATTACAAACACTTCACTGCCTTCACCTTTTGCAAATTCTCTGACAGTGGCAACGCCTGCATTGTCCGCACCATCGTTTGCCAAATCTTCTTCCGCTACGTTTGCAGCGTAGATAACCGGCTTATAGGTTAACAGATTATAAGACTTTAACAGTTCTGCTTCGTCCTCGTCTTCTGCTTCCATACTCTTTGCCATCTTACCGGCTTCCAGATGCTCTTTGATACGTTCCAAAAGGGCTAATTCTTTCGCAAGAGTCTTGTCCATTCTGGCAGCCTTTGCCACTTTGGAAAGTCTTCTTTCCAAAATCTCCAAATCAGAGAAAATCAATTCTAAATTAATGGTTTCAATGTCACGCAAAGGATTTACACTACCGTCTACGTGCACTACATTGGGATCTTCAAAACAACGTACCACATGTACGATGGCATCCACTTCACGGATGTTGCTTAAAAACTGGTTTCCTAAACCTTCTCCCTTGGATGCACCCTTTACCAGACCTGCAATATCTACGAACTCAATCACTGCGGGAGTCACTTTTTTGGAATGATACATATCTCCCAAAAGCTTTAATCTCTCATCCGGCACTGCCACAATCCCTACATTGGGGTCAATGGTACAGAAGGGATAGTTTGCAGATTCCGCTCCTGCCTTTGTCAATGAATTGAATAATGTACTTTTTCCTACGTTGGGTAATCCCACGATTCCTAATTTCATAGTATGTATCTCCTTTACCACTTCTTCTTATTCTTTAACTCTTCGTACAAAAGTGTATAGTTCTCATATCTGATTTTGCTGATTTTGCCTGCTTCCAGGGCCTGTTTCACCCCACATACCGGTTCACTGATATGGGCGCAGCCTCTGAAACGGCAATTCTCCACATATTCCGTAAATTCCGGATAACACTCCGATAAATCTTCCTTTTCCATATCAAACAGGGAAAGGGAACTAAAGCCCGGGGTATCCATAATATAGGTGCCTTCTCCCAAAAAGAGAAGTTCGGAATGTCTGGTGGTGTGTTTACCGCGCTCGATCTTTTCACTGATACTACCGGTTTCCATTACGGTACCGCCTTGTAATTCGTTGATTAAAGAGGATTTTCCCACACCACTGGGACCGGCTACTGTAGTAGTTTTTCCATGCAGTACTTCCTTTAGTTCTGCAAGACCTTCTTTTCTGCGGGCACTGACAAACAGAACCTGACAGCCACATTTTTCATAAGTATCTTTCAGTTCTGCCTTTTCTTCTTCCGTGGCGATATCCTGCTTATTAAAGCAAACTATACAAGGTAAATCCTGACGCTGCATCATAACCAGAAAACGGTCTAACAAGTTTAAACTGGGGGCAGGCTTGGTAATGGAAAAAATAATCAGTGCCTGATCCACATTTGCTACTGCCGGACGAATCAGTTCACTTTTTCTGGGTAGTAATTCCATAATATTACCCTTCTTAGATGCTTCGTCCAAAATCTCCATCTCTACATCATCGCCCACCAACGGCTTACGGTTATCCTTGCGGAACACGCCTCGTGCTTTACATTCATATACACCGGCATTTTCTATATGCACATAATAAAATCCGGCAATACCTTTTACTATCTTTCCCTGCATATTATTCCTCTACAAACTCTACCGTACGGGTAAAGGAACGGCTTTCCGTACCGCCCGGAACAGTTATAACTTCTCCGTTTTCATTGGTAGTAGTTGTGCTCTCCGTCGTCACCGTATAACTAAAGGTAATGGTTCCTCTGGGAGATGGAATCCCGTAATAATTCGCAGCCAGCGGGAACGTTGTTACAGTAGTATCTTCCAATACTTTTCCGTTTTCCGCCACAATGGTCACCCCTACGGAAGTGCCTGTTACATAGCCCGGTGCTTCTTCCACAGTAGGGCCTTCAATGCTGGCATTGTACTTATACGTTACATTTTCTGAACCTAAGCTGACTTTTAAATCTACTTCCAGTCCTTCTTCAATATAAGAACCTGCGGTATAACTCTGATAACATACCACTCCGGCTTCATATTCTTCAGAGTGCATTTCCCCTACAAGTCCTACCTGCAAACCGGCTTCAATTAATTTTGCAACCGCTTCATCCTCAGGTACCCCAATCAGTTCAGGCACACGCACTTTATTGACTTCTTCCCCGAGACTTACATTTAAAGTAATGACGGAACCCAAAGGTGCCTTCTGTCCTTCGGACGGATTCTGGGAAATAACACTACCGGCTTCTACATAAGGAGAGTAACTTTCGGTTTTGACTGCTTCAAAGCCTCTCTCTGCCAGTTTATTCACGGCATCTGCATAGGGCAGGCCTTCTACATCAGGCACTTCCCTTCCTTCCGTTCCGGCACTGACCGTCAATGTAACGGTACTTCCTACCGGAATTTTAGTGCCTTCCGTAATATCTGCACTGATTACCACATTCTGGTCATAGGCTTCTGATTCCACAAAATTTACTTCCACCAAAAGTCCCATTGCTTTTAACTCTTTTTCTGCATCAGCCATGGACATTCTTTCCACATATATCATGGACACTTTGTCCGGTACACTCTCTGTAACGGTACTTTCAGCTACTGTGCTTTCCTGATTAGAACCAAAACCAAACATACCTGTAATTTTTCCAACAAAGAAAATAATCACACCACAAATAATCAAACCTGCAATAACCGTCAAAACAGAAGTAATCTTCTCCACTTTCGGGTCATAATCATCTGTATATTCATCTTCTGCATCTGTTGCAGACTCCATCACTTCCGTATCACTCTTGAGTCTGAGTGTTTCATCCATATAATCCCTGCGTTCAGACTGCTTTTTAATCTGTGCCATTTCAGAATCTGTAATAAACTTTGTTGCACCGTCCTCATCCGGATCATTCATTACTACAAAGGATTCTTCCGGATTTAACAGGGACTTCTTCAAATCGTCTATCAAAGATGCCATAGACTGGTATCTTCTGTCCGGGCTCTTCTGACAACACTTTAATACAATCTGTTCCACACCATAAGGGATTTCCGGTACAAATTCCTGCACGGAAGGCATTTCTTCCTGAATATGCTTAATGGCAATGGCAACCGTTGTTTCCCCATTAAAAGGAAGTCGTCCTGTAAGCATTTCAAACATGGTAATACCCAGTGAATAGATATCACTCTTTTCATCACTGTAACCGCCACGTGCCTGTTCCGGAGACGTATAGTGCACAGAACCCATTACATTTGAGGTTATGGTATTACTGGTTGCAGCCTTGGCAATACCGAAATCCGTTACTTTTACTTTTCCTTCTTTGGAAATAATAATATTCTGGGGTTTAATATCCCTGTGAATAATGTGATTGTTATGTGCCGCCTCAATACCCAAAGAAATCTGAATAGCGATACTGACTGCTTCTTTATAGGAAAGTCTTGCCTTTTTCTCAATATATTTCTTTAGAGTAATACCTTCTACCAGTTCCATTACGATATAATAAATACCGTTTTCTTCCCCAACATCATACACATTGACAATATTGGGATGCATAAGGCCTGCTGCCGCCTGGGCCTCCACACGGAACTTGGACACAAAATTGGCATTCTCCGAAAATTCCTGTTTTAATACTTTCACCGCCACAAAACGGTTTAACTTATGACATTTGGCTTTATATACGTCGGACATACCGCCGGTTCCGATTTTTTCCAATATCTCGTAGCGGTCTCCTATCATCATTCCGATTTTAATCATCCTAAACTCCTTAACTATTCTGCAAACGGCTCAATCAACACTACTGCTATATTATCCTTACCGCCGTTGTTGTTTGCGGCCTTAACCAGTTCTTCTGCTTTTTCTACGATATCCCTCTGTCCGTTTAATATCATACGGATTTCTTCATCCTCAAGCATATTGGTCAGACCGTCAGAACACATTAATACAATTTCCCCCGGCTTTAATTCCACATCAAAAAAATCAACCTCTACTTTTTCTGATGCACCGATGGCCCTTGTGATGATATTCTTATCGGGATGATTACGGGCTGTTGCTCTGTCGATACCGCCCATTCTCACCATTTCCTCCACAAGGGAATGATCTCTGGTAATCTGCGTGATTTTCTCCCCTACAACATATAATCTGGAATCGCCTACGTTAGCCACCCTTAAATACTTTCCCATACAGGTAGCGGCTACCACGGTAGTTCCCATTCCTTCCATATCCGCATTCTCACTGGCAAGCTTAATAACCCCTTCGTTGGCTACCTCAATGGCATGTGCCAGAATTTTTTCGGGATTCACCTCAAAAGAAGCGGCAATTTCTTTTACAATGGTCTCCACTGTATATTTGGAAGCATAGTCGCCGGCATTATGTCCACCCATACCATCTGCCACAATAAATACATT
>JAZNNL010000161.1:0-6499 GCA_045580245.1 Lachnospiraceae bacterium | reverse complement strand
TTTCTTTTTTCTTATATTTTTCTTCATTGCACATTTGCTCCATGTCCCATCCTCTATCATACAAGATAGCACTTAACACAGCACCTCTTCCTGATTGCAAACTTAATAAAATAGCTTTATCAGCAATCTTTATTGCATCTTCGTAATTCCCCTTATTACCTAGCATACTTCCAAGATTTCTCATGGTTAATTCATATCCTGCAACATAATGTTCCAACGCAAATGGCTTATCTTCATATTGTTTACAAATTGCCGATAAAAGTTCCATAATTTCATCTTTTTCTCCTTTTTCCTTGCAGGAATACGATAATGAATTTATAATATTCACTTCCTGCCTTGAAAAATTCCATGATAATAACTTATCTTTGCTAATCCTCGGCAACGTTAAGTATAAAGCTTCTTTCTGTAGACTAGTATGTTCTTCTGTCGTTATTTTCTTTTGATTATATAAAACTACAGCCTTTATATTCAGTAAATACTGTTTAGCAAATTTTCCATGAAGCTTCATCCTATCTTCCAACTCATATATTAGGGGTTCAGCTTCCTTCCCTTTCGCCTGACTCATTAACACACTAATCCTTACCGCCAGTTCCATGAGTTCCGGTTGTTCCATTTGCACCACGTTTTCAAATCTGCTACCGGTCATGCCTACCCGTTCCATCAATTTAGCAAAACACTCCCGCTTGGGGGCCACTTTACCGCATTCAATTCTGGATAACGAAACCGAAGAACAAATATCTTCCGACAATTTTTCCTGGGACAACCCCAGTACTTTTCTTCTGGATTTGATAAGATTACCGGCCAACTCCACTTCTGCCATGCCAAATGGAATATTCCAAATCCACGGTTCATCATTCACTCCGTATTGAGTATATAACCACTTAAGTGAAGTTATGATTTCTTCTAACTCTGCCTTCTCTGCCGCTTCCATTTCCCCGTATTCGCAGACTATCTCCAATAATTGCCGCAGATAAAACAGTCTTCCTCTGACCTTCAAAAGTTCTATTGCTTTTTGAGCTACTTCTAAAGCAGGTTGCACCATATCTTCTTTCAAGCGTATTCCCGCCAGTCTGTATGCTATCTGCGGGTACAGCTTTACCCTGTCTTCTTCATCCGTAAACTGCTCCATATGCCGCAACAGCTTTTCGTAACCAACTGCTGCCTGTACGGTCTTTCCCTGTTCTTCCATAATGCGGTAACGCATCATCACCAGAACCAATTCTGTCAACGTCAGATAGGGATTCGCTGCTTTAGGATTTCTGATTTCATCCATAGTGGCATCGGGAACCGTAATTCTCCATGCTTCTTTCAGCTTTTGTTGCATCTCTTCTTTGTTGCCGCCATTCTTCCACTCTAAAATCACCTGCAGCAACAACAGCAACTGCCTGTGCAATCTGCTTCTTTTTTCTGTTTTCCGCCGATACCGGACCATCAATGGGGCTGCCACTTTCATATCTCCGGACTCTACGGCAAGTATTAAGTTTTCCCGAAGCAACAACCAGTCCTGTTCTTCAGGATTAATCATATATACAAATTTGTCAGCAGACACTCCTGCTCTTTGTAAAAGTGCATCTGCCAATATCTTTTCACAATCACGTTCGCCGGCTTCTACCCGTCCCAGAAAAGATCTGGAACACAGACCTTTACACAAGTCATCCTCAATAATGCCGGCTCTCATCCGCTCATATCCGATAAGTTTCCCTATCTGGTTACACTTTTTCTTCATATTTTGAACCTACATCCTGTACTTGTATTTCACCCATTCATTATTTTATCCACCTTCTCCGCCGGTACAAAACTGTCAAAAATAAACAAATCAAAATCCCTTCTCCTTGCAAGCAGTTCTTCCTCACTGCGAATCGTCCAGGCTACCGCCGTATTTTTATAAAGGTAACGGCAGATGTTACGTGACAAATTCCTGTAATCGCTATGGTTGTACGCTATAAAATCCGGCTTTGTCAAAAAATTTAACAACAAATGGTGCAGTACAAAGAATACCGGCTTTGACTGCCCTTTCTCTTTGGCCTTGATAAAATTCATGGACAGCTGTCCCCGCATAACTTCTTTGCGGTTACGTCTGTACCAATACAATGCCAGGGGATGAAAGGATTCTATACAATAGTCACCTTTATATTCCTGTAACAGTGTATCCGCAACTGCACATACTTCCGTACACATTCCATGGATTTTGTATTCCACAATCAACGGCACTTTACCATCCACCTTATCCAAAACATCAGAAAATTTAGGTATTCTCTGTGAAGAGCCGCACAAAGTGAATTGTTGCAATTCTGCAAAGGTATAATCATATACAAAACCCTCTGCGTTACATACACGTTTCAGCGTATCATCATGAAAAACCACCGGAATCTTATCTTTGGTAAGCTGTACATCCAGTTCTATCCCATAGCCGGCTTTCACTGCTTTTTCAAATGCAGCCATGGAGTTTTCAGGTGCTTCCGTACTATTATCAAACAAGCCTCTGTGGGCATAAAGCTTTTGTGAAAAAAACTTACTTCTATCCGGCTTGCCTGTGATGCGCGGCATAATAAGCAACAAATACAAAAGCATGATACATCCACATATGATACAAATAATCCCTATCATTTTCATATTGATTTCTTCCCCTATTCTTTCTTCTTTTTTACAACACCTAAATCCTGTATAACGCGTTCGGATTAATCTTCTACATCAAAATTTTCCAAAACGCTGGCTTTCTTTGCAGGTTTTACATCCCCATGTTTTACCTGGGTCATTGTCAAAAAGGCTAACAGAGAGAACACCAGCGCATAAGGGAACAGTGTTTTATAAGACACATGTTCCAGAAAAAAACCGGACAAAATCGGTGTCATAATCTGTGCTGTCATGGAAAAGGTATAGTACGTACCGGTAAATTTACCAACATCAGAACCTTTGCTCATCGCCACAATCATGGGGTAGGAATTTACCCCGATTGCAGCCCATGCCATACCGATTAACGCAAAGGCAACATTGATAACCGGTGTATATTCTTTTACAAAAGCCGCTGCCAGATAACAGGACGCCATTAAAAGAATTCCACCCATAATCGTTTTCTTTCTGCCAAATTTGGCAGAAATATGTCCGATGGGAATATAACTGATAATTGCTGCCACAGTGGCTACCATCAGGCAATCTGTGAATCCGTCATTGGGAAGTTTCCACACCTCTACCGTATATCTGGAAAAGGCAGTGGTAACCGCATTATAAGCAGTAAACCAGAAGAAAACAGACAATAAAATAAAAATCATACTGCGGAAAACTTCCGGTGCCAGTTTTGTTTTTTCTCCCTGTTCCTGCTCTTCTTTCATTTCTTTTTGTGCTGTCTGCACACGTTCTGCTTCCGCTTCTGCAGGATATTCTTTTGCCCAAATCTCTTCCTCTTTTAAAACCTTAATGGCTATCTTCTTTTCCCTGATTGTCAATACCAATACAAGGATTGCCGTTACCATCAATGCACCCACACTGATAAAAAGCGGCTGATAGTCCGGACGTTTTCCGTCTCCTACCAGAAACTTAATCATAAGCAGGGAATAGACACCGCCCACAGCACCTAATAAATTGATGACTGCATTTGCTTTGCTTCGCAATCTGTTGGGCGTCAAATCCGGCATCAAAGCAACTGCAGGTGAACGATATAAGCCCATGGAAATCAATGCCCCGAACAACGCTCCCGCAAACAAAGGCAGATTAACCGCCTTGTCCGCTATCGGCAAAAGCATCAAAAAACTAACCGCCAAAGCAGTGCCTATGATGATGAACGGCATTCTTTTTCCGATTTTCGTATCCACTTTATCAGATAACGTACCAAACAGCGGCAATAAAACAACTGCCAGCACATTATCCAATGCCATTACCACACCGGTTACGGTTTCGCCTAATGAAAAAGTATTTTGCAGAATTAATGGAATAATATTGTCATATACCTGCCAGAAGCTGCTGATAGACATAAATGCCAGTCCTATCAAAAATGTTCTCCCATAGTTTAACTTTTTTCCCATACCGCAATCCCTTTCCGTCTCTTACTTTTTATATCATTTTCTATTTACAGACCTCGAACCCGTTTCATTTATTTTAACATTCCCGGCAGACAAGTTCAACGCTTTTGCCTTTACATATTTTTTGCTACCGGGGCACACATTTTGTCCCAATGTATTTCAAACCGGCAGGATTTTCTGCGGATTTTCCCATAACTCTAAAAAAAACCTTGAAAAATAGGCTCTTTCATGTAAAAATAAGAACTGATAGCCTGAAACGGGGCAATATTACTATTCACAATATTACAACAAGAAAGGTTTTTATCATGATAAGTGCAAACAATGTCACATTACGAATCGGAAAAAAAGCGTTATTCGAAGACGTTAACATTAAGTTTACCGAAGGCAACTGTTACGGTCTTATTGGTGCCAACGGTGCCGGCAAATCTACTTTTTTAAAGATTTTATCCGGTCAGTTGGATACTACCAACGGTGAGATTTTTATCACCCCCGGCCAGCGTCTCTCTGTTTTGGAACAGGACCACTTCAAATACGACGATTATACCGTACTGGATTTGGTTATTATGGGTAATGACCGCCTTTATCAGATTATGAAAGAAAAAGATGCCATTTACGCGAAGGAAGACTTTACTGACGAAGACGGTATCCGCGCCAGCGAACTGGAAGCGGAATTTGCTGAAATGGACGGTTGGGAAGCTGAATCCAATGCAGCTGCCCTCTTAAACGGTCTGGGCATTGATACTTCCTTACATTACTCTTTGATGAGAGATTTAAACGGTAATGAAAAGGTGAAGATTCTGTTAGCAAAGGCATTGTTCGGTAACCCCGACATCCTACTTTTGGACGAACCTACCAACCATTTGGATTTAGATGCCATTGCATGGCTTGAGGATTTCTTAATTGATTTTGAAAATACGGTTATCGTCGTTTCCCATGACCGTTACTTCTTAAATAAGGTCTGCACCCATATTGCAGATATTGACTACGGTAAAATCCAGCTCTATGCAGGTAACTACGACTTCTGGTATGAATCCAGCCAGTTGTTAATCAAACAGATGAAGGAAGCTAACAAGAAGAAAGAAGAAAAGATTAAGGAATTGCAGGAATTTATCTCCCGCTTCTCCGCAAACGCTTCCAAGTCTAAACAGGCTACTGCAAGAAAGCGTGCATTGGAAAAAATCGAACTGGATGAGATTCGTCCTTCCAGCAGAAAATACCCTTACATCGACTTCCGTCCCGAGCGTGAAATCGGTAATGAAGTACTTTCCGTGGAACATCTTTCCAAGACCATCAATGGGGAAAAAGTATTGAACGACATTTCCTTTATTGTAGGTCACGACGACAAGATTGCTTTTGTCGGTGGCAACGAACTGGCTAAGACCACCCTCTTCCAGATTCTGGCAGGAGAAATGGAACCCGACGAAGGAAGCTTCAAATGGGGTGTTACCACTTCCCAGGCTTACTTCCCCAAGGACAATACGGAAGAATTCGACAACGACTTAACCATCGCTGACTGGTTAACCGGTTACTCACCCGTTAAGGATGTTACTTATGTACGTGGTTTCTTAGGTCGTATGCTCTTTGCCGGTGAAGACGGTGTTAAAAAAGTCCGTGTTCTTTCCGGTGGTGAAAAGGTACGTTGCTTACTTTCCAAGATGATGATCAGCGCTGCGAACTGTCTGATTTTAGATGAGCCTACCAACCACTTAGACATGGAATCCATTACCGCATTAAACAACGGTCTGATTAAGTTTAGTGGTGTTGCATTATTTGCCTGCCACGACCATCAGTTTGTACAGACCACTGCAAACCGTATTATGGAAATCCTTCCTAATGGTACATTGATTGACAAAATCACTACCTACGATGAGTATCTGGCAAGTGATGAAATGGCAAGAAAACGTACCGTATATACTAAAACAACTGCTGACGAGGATTAATAAAGAGGCTGTTATAACTAGTCACTTGAGACGTCCGTTGTAAAATTTCTGCACAGACACGCTTGCGCTCGTACCGAACGTAGCAGTACTAAGCATTTTCCGGCACTGCGTTTGGAAAATGCAAGTACTGACGTTCGCTAAGGGTCTTTAGCAGATAATTTTACAACAGACTCCCAACATGACTATCTTATAACAGGCTCTTTTTTGTAAGAAAGGAATAAAGATAGCATGGTAGATTTACATGTACATTCTAATTGTTCGGATGGTTCGTTTACACCGGGAGAGTTGGTGGAATACGCACTGAATCATGATATTAGCGCGTTCGCACTGACGGACCATGATACGGTGGCGGGATTGGATGAAGCCATTTCCTGTGCGAATGAATTGTCAGGGAAGGTTTGTGAACAGAATCCGGAAGGTAAGACTTTGGAAGTGGTTCCGGGGATTGAATTTTCTACGGAATATGAAGGCAGGGATATTCATGTTGTAGGCCTTTTTATTGACTATAAATGCGATACTTTTATTACACATCTGACAGAATTT
>JAZNNL010000160.1:0-14164 GCA_045580245.1 Lachnospiraceae bacterium | reverse complement strand
GGTCATTTCGCGCAGTTCTTTTACCATAGATGCTGTGATATCTGCCATTTTATTCACCTATTCCTTTCAATTATTCTTCAGATGCTGCGATTTCTTCTACATCTGCTGCTTCTGCGTCAACTGCTACATCTGCTTCGGTGTAAACAGCTTCGCCCTGATTTGCTTCGATAACAGCATCTGCCATCTTGGAAACAATCAGTTTTACTGCTCTGATAGCGTCATCATTACGGGGAATGATGTAATCTAATTCTTCAGGGTCACAGTTGGTATCGCCGATACCTAACAGGGTAATACCTAAGTTGTGAGCTTCCTGTACACAAATCTTTTCTTTCTTAGGATCTACTACGAAAATAGCATCGGGAATTCTGGTCATGTTCTTGATACCGCCCAGGTTCTTTTCAAGCTTTTCCCATTCTTTCTTTAATTCGATAACTTCCTTCTTAGGAAGAACATCAAAAGTACCGTCCTGAGACATGGTTTCGATTGCACGAAGTCTGTCGATACGGGACTGGATGGTCTTGAAGTTGGTTAACATACCACCTAACCATCTTTCGTTAACGTAGTACATACCACATCTTTCAGCTTCAGTCTTAACTGCATCCTGCGCCTGCTTCTTGGTACCTACAAAAAGGATGGTACCGCCCTGTGCAGCGATTTCAGAAATTGCTTTGTAAGCTTCATCTACTTTACCTACAGATTTCTGTAAGTCGATGATGTGGATACCGTTTCTCTCGGTGAAGATGTAAGGAGCCATCTTAGGGTTCCATCTTCTGGTCTGATGTCCGAAATGAACACCTGCTTCTAATAACTGTTTCATTGAAATAACGCTCATGTTTTTACCTCCGTTTGGTTCATCGGTCCGCCTTATCACGGTGCCGTCTTCCGTATCCCTTTTCTGCCGGACTTCGCGTCAAAGCCAGGTTAGCTCTGCAACAAATCCTCTGTTCCTATTATTTGCAGGGACATTTGGACACCTGTTACAAATGAGAATACGTGTTTTATAGTCACAACATTCAGATTATAACACAAGGAAACCTCCACTGCAAGAGGTTTCCTTGGAAATTTTGTACTTATTTTCTTCCTGTAATAATGCGTGCGATTTCTTCTTCGCTTGCTCCTGCCGGTATCTGATGCGTACCTGTGCGGATTCTTCTGTCATAACCGTTGTCACACAAGTATTTATCATAAGCTGATGCACTTTCTACCAGTCCGGCAGCCTCTAAATCTTTGCTTACCGAAACGGAACTGTCACCGGCAGCGATCACTATTGTTACAATTTCACCCTCCGGGGCAGGTGTTACCTCTTCTTCTGGTTCCTCGGTAGGGGCAGGTGTTGCCTCTTTTTCAGGTTCCTCCGTAGGGGCAGGCGTTGCCTCTTCTTCTGGTTCCTCAGTAGGATTGGAAACATCTGTTTCTTTAGGCATATCGCTGGGTTTAGGTTCTGTAGTTTCCTCCGTTCCTTCACCGGGGTTAGGTGTATGCATTCCTGAAAGCACCGTGCTTTCTACCATTCCCAGTTCTTTAGCCCTATCCTTGATTTCTTCATCTGTCATGGTATCTTTACCAAGACCGGCAATTGTCAGAATCACTACCGTCATCAAAATACCGATTCCCAGTCCGCGCAAGTAATATCTAAGCTTCATATCGATTCCTCCTATTTTGCAACATATACGTCATCCTTATGCTACATGCCTTCAAACAAATCGATAACCAGCTTGACTTCACCGACTCCAAGTCCCAGCTCTTTTGCAATCGCTATATTGGATTTACCGGCTTTATGCAATTCCAGAATCTTTTCATTATTATTGTTGCCATTACGTACACCCTTCATAAAACTGATATCCAGTTCGGGCGTCTGTGCAGACACATTTTTATTTGATGCCTTTTTGGAAGGTTTCTTTGCAGGTTTTATGACCTGCACTTCCTTCTCCGTATCATCTGACAAAATATTTTCTACAATCTTTTCCTGCTTTTTTCGTGTTGTTTTTGTCTTTTCCTTTACCGGCTCTACCGTACTTTTAATTTCCTGTACCGTATTGCCCGCTTCCTGAACGGTATTTTCTACTTCTTTTGCCTTTTGCTCTACTTCTTTTACGGTCTTTTCCACATTGCTTACCGTGTTCTTTATATTCTGATGCTTGTCATTTAACATATCATACAGAAACATGACTTCCTTGTGATTCTTGTTAATTTCTTCCAACACCGTATCAGAATACTCATTGACCGCCATGATTTTTTCATTGGATACTCTTTCCAATGACCGTTCTGTTTTTTCCATGGCATGGCTGACGGTTTCTTCCGTCAAACCTTCTATTTTTCCCTTCATACCATCCATTTCCCGTGCCACGGCGTTCTTCACTTCATCCTGTACAATTTCACGGGTAGTATTATCTGCCTTACCTGCGGGTATCAGAAAACTAACTGTAAAAACGATTCCTCCCGCAATCAGTAAAATCACTTCCAACGCGCCCATTTACTACTCACCTCAAATTTTAATATCAAAACCTCCACGGCCTTTTAGTTTGACTACACCGTCCGGTTCCTGCCTTTTTTTGCGATTTTCTCCACCATTCCCGCTGTAGTTGCCGTTCCCCTTTTCTCTGGCATCAAACTTCTTGTTTACCCATTCCGCATTTTCGCTCTGTGCTACCTGTTTCGGTTTATTCTCCTCTTCCTGGTTCATGTTGTGCACCATATTGCTCTGCTGGATAATACTCCGATTGTCTTCATTCTGTTTTACAGTGGTAAAATCCTGCGTTCTGGTGATTGCCGCAATCTCCATTACACCCATTGCCATATGGTTACTCCTTTCCGATGGTTGTTACATACCGACCATCTTTACATCACCGCGGACTTTCATAAAACGGCAATACTCCATATTGCTCTGTACAACCATGGACACATCACCAATCGCAATTTTTACTCCGGGGAAAACTTCTCCCTTTACAACAACCTGTGCCTGTACCTGATGTTCTATGACTTCCTGTAAGGTCTCCATTTCTTTCACTGCCTTTTCCAGTTCAGGCACTTTCTGTTCCCTAAGCTGCACAAGACCTGCCAGATATTTAAGCTGTTCTGCTGTTAATTGTACACCCTGTTTCTTTTTTAATGCATAGTTTGTAATAACAGGGTCCACACTCTTAATTACTTTTTGCAGTTCTGCCACATCTTTTTGCAACTGTGCATAACGTGCTTTCATCTCAGGATTTGCACCTAACTCCACTACTGTGGAAGTTCCCATAGGTGAACCCAGTGTTTTTACATTAATCAGACTGGTCGCACATGCACGTCCACCGGTAATGAACCCTCTTCTACCGTCTACGGTAATATCACCACCTGCCATGATGGTACTGTGCAGAACCGACTCCGTCTGAATATAGCCCCCGGCTGTTGCGGTAGCATTCTCTAAAAATTTGGCTACAATATTGCCTCCGGCCTTTAATTCGCCTTTACTCATGCCTGCCATTCCGCGGGCAATGATTATATCGCCGTCCGCCTCAATATAAGCACCTTCTACCAAACCGTTGACAACCACATTGCCGTGTGCTTTTACCGAAAAGTTAGACTGTACATTTCCCGTTACCAGCACACTGCCTTCATATTCCACATTTCCGGTAGAAATATCTACATTTTCCAACTGTAATACATTGGATACAAATACCTTGTCATCCACTAAGGTAACATGACCGTTAACCTGGGATGTTAATACCGTTTTATCTTCTGAAATATCTATATTATTGGCATATTTAAGCAAGGCACTCTTTACATCCCTTGGCTTAATCCTGCTTCCCTGGATATTCATACCGTATTCACCCGGGTCTGCCGGAATCAACCTGGCCAAAACATCCCCTGCTTTACAATGATTGATGGTATTGAGGTTAAAAAAGTCAACACTACCGTCCTCATTCTGGGTAGGCCTTGCCCTTAAATCCGTATTAAAATAGTATTCAATGCGGGCATCGGTACCATGTCTGGCCGGTTGTCCCAATGCAATCACAATATCCGTACAATAAATCCCGTCTTCAATTGCCTCTGCCACCGCTTCTTCCTGAATACCAAACTTAATCTGCCTAAAGGACATGTCGTTAAGGAACTCTTTGAGCGTCATTTTATCGCCGGTATCAGATGCGGGATAAAACCGTGCTGTCGCTTTCATGGCATCCTCTTCAATAGAAAGCTGGTAGCTCATATGGGCAACCGGACATTGTCCAATCCCCAAAGGAATCACTGTATCCTTATTTGCTGAAATTGCATTTTTTAACGCAGAAATGTCACAGATTATATTTCTTTGCATCAGATAATCTGTGACTTCTCCTATTCTAACCTGCTCATCACCGTTAGTGGGTGCTTTCATTGCAAGTCCGTAACCGGCTCCGCCGCTCACCAGTTTAAAATAACCGTTAGCCATATTATTTCTCCTCGTTCTTTTCAGCTAATATCATTAAGCTGAAAAAATCCCCATATAGTTCCCCATCTTCTCTTTCATTTTCTGTAACGCTCTTGTATGTAACTGTGAAATTCTGGACTCAGATACCTCCAGAATATTACTGATTTCTTTGAGCGTCAGTTCTTCGTAATAATATAGTAAAATGACTTTTCTTTCTTTTTCGGTTAATAATTGTAAGGTTTCTTCCAAAACCTGCTTTAATTCTTCTTTTTCAATGTTTTCTTCCGGACTCTCAAAGCGGGATGTTGTATGTCTGTTCTGCTCCGCAGGTACTTCACTGCCCTGCTCCATGTACTCATTTAAAGATACCACATTGGTAATCTTCATCTGAGACTGCCAGTCCAGATATTCATCATCTGTAATGCCCAGTTTTTCCGCAATTTCTTCGTCCGTAGCTGCGCGCCCCGTCAACAGTTCAATTTCCTTCATCACCGTATCAATTTTTTTCTGTTTCTGACGAATGGTACGGGGAATCCAGTCCATTTTACGGATCTGGTCCAAAATAGCACCTCTGATACGCAAACTGGCATAGGTTTCAAATTTGACTTCTTTCATGTTATCAAACTTGTCTATGGCATCAATCAGACCAAAAATGCCATAACTGACCAAATCTTCGTACTCGACATTATATCCCAGATACATACTCAGTCGACCTGCCACCAGCTTTACAAGAGGCGCATATTCCAATATAATCTTTTCTCTGATGTCGGGTGCTTTGGTTTTACTGTATTCATCCCAAAGCTTCTTTTTTCCGGCTTCGTCCATGCGTCCCCTCCTAAGTAGTCTTTTGTACTTATACTAAGACTATTTATCCTCGGCACTCTCGCTTTCACTGCTTTTTTCTTTTTCGATGACTTCGCCTGCATCTAAAGCAGCCTTTGCATTTTGTCTGTCAAAAACATCCAACAGCCATTTGATTACACTGCCAAAAATATAAAAAACAACAAAAACTACCAATAATGCAATCAGCGTATCCAAAAGCGTAAATCCTTTGACAAATGCAATGATACTGATAACAGCACCACCTGAAAGCATCAATAGTATCGGTAAATATTTTCTATCCATGATTGTCTCCTGATTTACCTTTAGATTGTTTTCTCATCTTTTCCGACTGCCCGGATCTGATAATCTCCCGTTTCCGGATAAAAAACAACCGTTCTTCCGTAAGTTGCCCCGGTATCTTCTGCTAAAATCGGTATATGCAATTCAGCCAGTTTTTTCTTTGCAGCTTCTACATTTCGGTCTCCGACACGAACCAAATCAGATTTGTTCTGAAAAGCAAACATCATAGCGCCACCAGCCAGTTTCGCTACCATACGGTTCCGTTTGGCACCTTTACTTTCCATTTGTCTTACAAGTTCTTCGATTCCGGTATCTGCAAATTTGGCAATGTTACTCTCACTGCCTCTGATAGCTTTACTATCCGGCAACATAACGTGAGCCAAGCCCCCGATTTTTGTTGCCGGATCTCTGATTGCAATACCAACACAAGAGCCGAGTCCCAAGGTTGTAACCCCATCAGGAGAGGCGCAGACCTTTAAGTCTGCCATTCCTACCTTTATAATCTCGCTCATAATTTCCCTCATTCCGCCGTTTCATCGGCTTCACAATTTTCTTCTGTCTACATAACTCCTAAAGCGGACAATATCTTTTCATATGATTCCAAATCAGGAATCAGAATAAAGTATCCGTCAATTTCCACTTCATCATAGAACTGTGACTGTATCAGAAGGATTTTGTCTCCGATTGTACCAAACTCAATAGCCGGCACACTTAAGATTGCACCTGCCATATCCATGGTTAAATCCGGCGGAGACGGATAAATCTTCAAATTGGTCAGCATGGAAAGGGAATTTAAGTATGCACCGGTAATGATGTTGCTGACTTCTTTCATTGCAGAAAGCTCCATCTCATTCAATCCCGGTTCATCACTGCCCATGCCCATCATAAGCTTGTTTACCAGATGCTTGGCACTGTCCATTCTTACCAGAAACATAATACTTCCGGTAATATCGCCTTCCACTGCCAGATACACACCTACCATGAGTTGTTCTTCACCGCCCATCAGTGTGCCCACTTCTTTGAATTCCAGCAGTCTTACCTGTGGTACTTTCATATCGACTTTACACTGCAACATCTGGGATAAAGCCGTCATGGCATTCCCTGCACCGATATTACCGATTTCTTTCAGGACATCCAGGTAATTCTGTGTTACATTTTCTAAACTCATATCTGCCATAACTGTAGTTCTCCTTCAGTTAAATACCATTATTTTTCCGCTACCACAGCATTTAAATCCAACAGGGAAATCAAACCGCCTTCATACTTACCTACGCTTTGTACGAAATTGTTCTTTTCATCCTTGTCATATGCCAGCTTTTCTACCTGGGCTGCAGTATCCAAAGTTACTACTTCTCTTACTTCATCCACAATCATACCGATGGTACCGGCCTGTTCCAGCTTTACAATAATGATTCTGGTAGATTTTCCGCCTTCATCTGCATCAAGTCCCATTTTATCTTTGATACTCATGATGGGAATTACTTCACCACGCAGATTGATGACACCCTTTAAATAAGAAGGCATCTTAGGTACACGGGTCATATGTTGCATACGCACAATATTATCAATATATTTAATATCTACACCGTACTGTTCCTGACCCAATCTGATAACAATATACTGTATATATTCACCTACAAGTTTTAATTCTTCCATTCTGCATTCCCTCCCACATTAAATTAATGTATTTGCGTCCAGAATCAATGCAACTTCGCCGTCGCCCAGAATGGTCGCACCGCTAATCAGCTTGCATCTGTTATCCATGTATTTGCCCATGGACTTGATAACGATTTCCTGCTGTCCTAAAAGTTCATCCACTACAAAGCCGGCAGTCTTATCGCCCTTCTTAGCAATGATAACAACCATATTTTCGTCTTCGCCACGTTTGCTTTCCACATCCAGTTCTTTATCCAGACGTACGATAGGAATTACATTGCCTCTTAAGTGGATAACTTCTTTATTCTGTACAAGCTTAATTTCTGAAGGTGCAATATCTTCAATGGTCTGAATGGAACCAAGAGAAATTGCATATTTCTCTCCGCCAACCACAACCATAAGAGACTGAATAATGGCAAGGGTAAGAGGAAGTCTGATAATCCATGTACTGCCTTCACCAAATTTGCTCTTAACTTCTACTTCACCGCTTAATGCCTCAATCTTACTCTTAACAACGTCAAGACCTACGCCACGGCCGGAAACGTCAGTAACCTGCTTTGCAGTGGAGAAGCTGGGTAAGAACAACAAATCAATAATTTCTTTCTCAGACATATTTGCTGCCTGTTCAGGGGTAATGGCACCTCTGTCGATAGCTTTATTCTTAACAGCTTCGGTATCAATACCGTTACCGTCATCCCTTACTTCGATGACTACGTTGTTACCATCCTGGTATGCATCCAGCCAGATGGAACCAACTGCAGGTTTTCCTCTCTGTGCACGCACTTCTGCACTTTCCAGTCCATGGTCTGCAGAGTTTCTTAACAGGTGCATCAGAGGATCACCGATTTCATCTACTACGGTACGGTCAAGTTCTGTTTCTTCACCGGACATATATAATTCCATCTTCTTATCCAGTTTCTTGGACAGGTCGCGGATCATACGAGGGAACTTATTTACAACACTTTCAATGGGTACCATTCGTACCTTCATAACGGATTCATGCAGGTTTGTGGTTACACTTTCCAGATATTCAATCTGTTCGTTGACACCACTATGTACCACTGCTTCACCCTGCTGGTCTGCTGCTGCAACCAGAGAGTTTTTCGCAATAATCAGCTCGCTGACAAGATTCATCAATACGTCCAGTTTTTCTATATCAACACGGACAGTACGGTTTACCACCGGTTTACCGGAAGATGCTTTCTTCTCTGCAACTGCATTTGCATTCTGCTGAGGTGCTGCCTTCGCAACTGCAGTGGTCTTTTCAGCCTGCTTTTCATTACCCGCAGGCTGTACAGCAACTGCTTTGCTGTTTTCATCCACAGGCATTTTTGCAATATCAATATGGTCAGCCAATACTTTTTCAATTTCAGATACGTTACTGATAACCGCAATCACTTTATCTACATCTGCATCGGTAATGATAACCAGAGAGAAATCCAGTTCAAAGCGCTCATCTTCAATATCCTGGGCGGAAGGATTGGAAATAATAATTTCACCGATTTCTTCCACAGCTTTAAATACCAGAAACGCACGGGCAGCCTTTAACAGACAGGTTTCCTGAATTTTTACGGTAACACCGTATACTTTCTTTCCCTGTTTCTGGGCTTCGGAAATAACCATCTGGTCTGTACCGTCCAATTTAATATCCAACCATTTTTTACCGTCATGGGGATCATTTGCGGCACTTGTTTCCGCTTTTGCTTCAGACGCTTTTTCTGCAGGTGCAGCTTCGCCACCCTTATTCTCTAAAATATCCTGTAACATTTTGATAAGGGGCTCATTGTCATTGGTTCCTTCATCGCCACCCTCACGGATATTACCGGTATATTCTTCCAACGCGTCCAGACACTGGAACAAAATATCGATCATATTCGCTTTTACTTTAATATTGTTGTTACGGACTTCAGAAAATACATTTTCCATATCATGGGTCAAATTCTGCATACGCTTATAGCCCATGGTACCTGCCATACCCTTTAAGGAATGGGCAGCACGGAAAATCTCGTTGATGGTATCCATGTTTTCAGGATCCTGTTCCAACTGCAGTATCTGCTGATTCAGATTTTGTAAATGTTCGGTTGCTTCATCAAGGAAAATCTCTAGATATTGGCTTACATCCATTTTACTTTACCCCCACGCTAAATTTTATCTCCTGTGCAATTTGTTCCAAAGGTAAAATTTTGTCGGAAAGGCCTGCTTCCACGACACTCTTTGGCATTCCATACACGGCACAGGTACTTTGTTCCTGTGCAATTATCACGGTTTGTTTCTTGTCTTTCAGATTTTGGATTCCCTGTGTACCGTCTGCTCCCATACCTGTTAATACCACGCAGATAATCTGATCAAAGCGGCTATCCCTTAATGATTCATACATATAGTTTGCACAAGGCTTAACCCCTTCTCTCGGTGGTTCATCAGAATAATGGATCACGTATTTACCGGCAGCATTTGTGGTAACATTCATATGTTGACCACCCATAGCCAGATATACACGTCCGTTTTCCAAAACCTCTCCTTCCACTGCCTCACAAACTGATATTTCACTTAAGGAATCAAGTCTTTCTGCCAAAGATGCCGTAAACCCTTTGGGCATGTGCTGCACAATCAGTACCGGTGCCTGTAAGTCTTCAGGCAAATACGGAATAACCGATTGCAATGCCTTTGGTCCGCCTGTGGAACTGGCAATGGCTACCAGTTTCTTTCCCGTAGGTCTCTCGGCTCTTCTTTCCGTAGATTTCTGAACCGGCTTAAGAACAGGAGTTACCGGTTTGACTGCATCAGATTTGTCTTTTGTAGGAAGCGCCGGTTTTACCGGTGTAAAGCCGGGTAATCTGGCTTCAGATACAGCATATAACACTTCCAGCATATGCTTTCTGAAATCTTCCACACGACAATCCTTTGCACTGTCCGGTTTATGGATAAAATCCAAAGCACCCAATTCCAATGCGTCCAATGTAGTCTTCGCACCTTCTCTGGTATCGGTACTTGCCATCATTACTTTTGCAGGAATCTTAAATTTATTTAACTCTGCCAAAAGTTCCAGTCCGTTCATACGGGGCATGTTGACATCCAGAACAACTGCGTCATAGGTTTTGCGACTCAGCAGATCCAACGCTTCTAAACCGTTGGTAGCACGGTCTTGCACATGAAACCTTTCATCGGAATTAATTATATCACATAGCACTCTTCTCATAAGTGCAGAATCATCTACTACTAATATTTTTTTCATATTTAAAACCCCTTTTCTTTTCTGAGATTCTTTCTTTCTTCTTCAAAAATATATTTAATGATTTCTTCCCTGTCATTCACTCCCATATTTATGTACTGAACGCGGTGTTCATAAACACCTTTTTTATTCTCTGATTCCTTTACACTCAGGATTTTACCGATTATTTCACACTCCCGGTTTTTCCCGCTGATTAAAAGATTGTAATTACAATAAATAAGGCTGTCCGGTTCATAACGCTGGCTGCTCATAAAGCGGAGCCCGCCACCGCTGATATCTACGATCACACTGCGTTTCAAAGGCAGTCCCGGTGTCAGAAGATAGGCTTCATTCTGTTCCACTGCTTTTATTTCTTCTTCTACCAGAGGACGTGCACACATCTCCAGTGCACAGCTGAAACGGTAATACTCCCTTCTCTGGTATTTTCTTAAGTTACTGGTCATTTCCACAACCAGAATATACATGTTATTGCTCTTGTACCGGTCAATAATCCTTAGGAAGCATTGATACAGATTCTGTCCGTAAAAAACCGCGTCATACTCTCCGTCCACCGGAAGCAGTATCAGTTTCGTCTGCTCCATCGGCATTATAATTTCCATGCGGTCTTCGGAAAGAATATCATACACCTGACTGTAATAAATCTTTTTGGTATTATCGCCGTTTTCTTCGTTGAATCTGTTGACACTCTGCAATTCTATTTTGCAACCCGGCGTAATAAATTTTGAAAGCATACATTCCTCTCATTCCGTCGCCAATTACGACTATGTCAGCCCTGTTTTTTTCCTGTCACGATATGTGAGAAAAAAGCTGCCATACCTCTTTTACGTACTGTCTCTTCTTTATTCATCAGTTTTGCTGCTATTGCTTCGTATGCCATACTGGATTTTGCATCCGGATTCTGCATAGAAACAGGAACCTGCTGCATCACTGCTTTTGTCAACTGTGCATCCTGGGGCACTGCTCCCAAATAAGAAAGCGGCAATTTCAAATACTTGGAAACCACAGCATTCAATTTCGTATATAACACCCTGCCCTCTTCTTCTTTTTCCACTTTGTTGGCTATCATTTTCACCTGCGTACTCTCTTTGGAGAAACGGGGATGTCTGCATAATGCCTTTAACAGGGAATAGGAATCCGTAATAGAGGTGGGCTCCTGGGTTGTCACCAAAAGAATTTCTCCACTGGCCACTAAAAACTCCAGCACCGCATCCGATATACCGGCTCCCGTATCTATAATAATCACATCTGCAATGGCATCCAGCTCCGCAAGATTCTGGATAATATAATTCAGATAATCCCTGCTTAAATTGGACATTCCTACGATGCCGGAGCCTCCGGAGATAAATCCCACTTCCATAGGTCCCCAGGTAATCACTTCCTTAATATTTTTCCCTTGATAAATCAAATCGCACAAATTATGTTTTGGCACTGCCCCAAACATAATCTCTATATTTGCCAGTCCAAAATCCGCATCCAGAATAATGACTCTCTGCCCCATCTTTTTAAACTGTATTGCGAGATTGATCGCCGTATTGGACTTTCCTACGCCGCCTTTTCCACTTGTAACAGTAAGGACTCTGGCTACAGGTCTTTGCAGATTACCTGCTTTTATGATATTTCGTAACTGTTCTGCCTGATCCATGTTTTCCTCCTCGCTTTAAGACCGTCCCCCTAAAAGCTGTTTCACGGTCTTCTGCGGATTGAATTTTTCAATATCGTCCGGAACGTTCTGTCCGTAAGTCACATAAGAAAGACTTGCACCTGTATAAAGCTTCAGATTTAACAGATTGCCCAACGCTGTTGTTTCATCCAGTTTTGTAAAAATCAGTTTATAATTCCCCATTTCTTTGTAGCTGTCTGCAATACTTAACAGATCTTTGTACTTCGTTGTTGCACTCAGCACCAAAAACAACTCTTTTTGTGCAATGCCGTCCACGCATTTCACCAGTTCTGCCATGGATTCTTTTTGTGCTTTGTTCTGGTGGGAATGCCCTGCAGTATCTACAAAAATATAATCATACTCCTTAAAATCGCCGATGGCATTTTCCAGTTCTTCCATCGTATAAATTACCCTGAAGGGAACCTCCAGAATATTGGCATAGGTTCGTAACTGTTCTGCTGCCGCAATCCGGTATGTATCTGCGGTTAAAAGTGCCACCTTTTTCTTTTCTTCCACACTGAAACTGGAAGCAATTTTTGCAATGGTAGTCGTTTTTCCCACACCGGTAGGTCCTACAAAAAACACCACTTTAGGTCCGCCTTCTACCGGTTCTATTTCTGCAGCCGGTCCGAATTTTAAAATCATTTTCTGATACGTATTGGCCAGTGCGTAATCAAAAGGCATATTGGGTTTATGGATTTTTTCAATTTCATCCATTATCTGGTTTACGTATTTTTCATCCACTTCATTTTCCAACATCACATTGTAAAGAAGCTTCATAAATTTTACCAGTTCCCCATTTTTTTCCTGTGCCGGTTCTTTTGCCGGTTGTGCAGGCTTTTCTGCCTCTTTGGGTTCCTCATTCTTTTCCTGTTCCGGTTTTCCCAGCTGCTGTACCAAAAGCGTCTGCAGGCTATCAAGCTTTTCCTCAATGGCATCCATATTACCGGCATTTTTCTCATAAATACCGGCACTAGTTTTTTGCCATGCCGCTGTTATCGGTGCAGTTTTATCTTTGTTTTCACCGTCAACAGGTGTTTTCTTAACAGGCATCTGGCGTTCCGTTTCTGCCTCAAGCGCAACGGTTACTTCCACCATGGACTTCTTAAGCAATCCCACAAGCCCCTTTTTCTTTACCTGCTTTACATTCATAATGACAACCCCTTCGCCCAGCTCCTTTTTTGCCAGTTCGGTTGCCTCTGCTTCAGTCTTTCCCTGATATTTCTTGATTATCATTATGCTGTCACCATCCCTACAGACTGCAGTTCTACATTGGATTCAATTTCGTTGTAGGAAACCACAATCAAATCTTTATAATAATCTTCTGTCAGCCGTTTAAAATACATACGCACAATGGGGGAAGTGATAACAATGGGGTTTTTACCCAGATTTTCCAGTTTTTGCACTTCTTTTCCCACAGATGCCATGATACTCTTTGTTTTCTCCGGATCAAGGTTTAAATATGCCCCCTGTTCCGTCTGTTTTACACTACCCATAATATCCTGTTCCACCTTCGGGTCTAACGTCACTACATTCGTCGTTTCATGAGGCGGAAAATATTTACTGGAAATAGTACGTTTTAAACTCTGACGCACATATTCCGTCAAAATATCCGTATCCCTGGTGGTAGGTGAATAGTCGGCAAGCGTTTCAAAAATGGTAAGCAGGTCTCTGATGGATATGCCCTCCTTAAGCAGATTCTGCAATACCTTCTGGACCTCACCAAGCCCAAGAAGCTTCGGTACCAGTTCGTCTACCAGAGAAGGATTGGTCTCTTTTAAGTTGTTGACCAGATTCTGTACATCCTGTCTGGTAAGCAGTTCGGAAATATATTGTCTGATGATTTCCGTCAAGTGGGTCGCAATAATGGACGGCGGGTCTACAACCGTATATCCCATACTTTCCGCACGCTCTCGCTGGCCTTCCGTAATCCAGATAGCCGGCAGATGGAAGGACGGTTCAAAGGTAGGAATACCTGTAATTTCTTCCTCTACATATCCGGGATTCATGGCCATATAGTGGTCAAAAAGAATCTCCCCTTCACTGACCTGAATCCCTTTGATTTTGATAATATACTGGTTTGGATTTAACTGGATATTATCTCGCAAAC